>CAUQPD010000077.1:0-4300 GCA_963519935.1 uncultured Streptococcus sp. | reverse complement strand
GTCTTCATTTAGCCATTTATTTTCTCTTTCCCTCTACTTATCTGAGCCATCGTCAAGAAACCATTGGCCAGAAAGCGACAGCCATTGCCCAGTCCCTGGATGGAAAAGATAGGCAAAGTATCGAGCAAGTGTTGGATTTGTATTCCCAGACCAGTGATATCAAAGGAGCTGTCAAGGGAGAGATGACCGAGGACAAGTTAGAAGTCAAGGACAACCTTCCTTTAGATACGGACCGCCAGACCACTTCCCTCTTTATTGAGGAGCGTGAGGTGAAAACGCAAGATGGCAGCACTATGACTCTCCAATTTCTAGCTTCAATGGACTTGCAAAAGGAAGCAGAGCAGATTAGTCTCCAGTTTCTTCCCTATACTTTGTTGGCATCCTTTCTGATTTCTCTTTTGGTGGCCTACATCTACGCTCGGACCATTGTTGCCCCGATTTTGGAAATCAAGCGGGTGACCCGTCGGATGATGGATTTGGATGCCCAAGTGCGATTGCGCGTGGATTCTAAGGATGAGATTGGTGATCTCAAGGAACAAATCAATAGCCTCTACCAGCATCTTTTGACTGTTATTGCGGACTTGCATGACAAGAATGAAGCCATTCTCCAGCTGGAGAAGATGAAGGTTGAGTTCCTACGAGGGGCTTCTCATGAACTGAAAACACCTCTGGCTAGTTTGAAAATCCTAATCGAAAATATGAAAGAAAATGTCGGCCGTTATAAGGATAGAGACCACTATCTTGGAGTTGCCTTGGGGATTGTGGACGACCTCAGTCACCACGTTCTCCAGATATTGTCTCTTTCTTCTGTTCAGGAATTGCGAGACGAGAAAGAAGAGGTTGACCTCCTTCAGATGACGCAAAGTCTGGTCAAGGATTATGCTTTACTCGCCAAGGATAGAGAACTTCAGGTAGACATTAGCCTAACTCATCAGCAGGCTTACATAAACCCATCTGTCATGAAATTGATTCTATCTAATCTCATCAGTAATGCTATCAAGCACTCTATTCCAGGCGGCTTGGTTCGTATCGGAGAGAGAGAAGGGGAACTCTATATCGAGAATAGCTGTAGTCCTGAGGAACAAGAAAAATTGGCCCAGTCTTTTTCTGACAATGCTAGTCGCAAGGCCAAGGGTTCGGGGATGGGACTCTTTGTGGTCAAAAGTTTATTAGAACACGAGAAATTACCTTATCATTTTGAGATGCAGGGCGATCGCTTGACCTTCTTCATACGTTATCCCAAAGTCACTCAGGACTAAGGAAAAGAAAGGGTTTACATTGATTGGATTGGAAGAAATTCAATCTAAAGTATGGGAAAAACTAGCTTTTTTTATCAAAAAGTGATAAAATGAACAATGTAAATGGGATGTCCCAAAAAATATATAGGAGGCCTGACAAATGGCAATCGTTTCAGCAGAAAAATTTGTCCAAGCAGCTCGTGACAACGGTTATGCAGTTGGTGGATTTAACACAAACAACCTTGAGTGGACTCAAGCTATCTTGCGTGCAGCAGAAGCTAAAAAAGCTCCAGTTTTGATCCAAACTTCAATGGGTGCTGCTAAATACATGGGTGGTTACAAAGTTGCTCGCAACTTGATCGCTAACCTTGTTGAGTCAATGGGTATCACTGTACCAGTAGCTATCCACCTTGACCACGGTCACTACGAAGATGCACTTGAGTGTATCGAAGTTGGTTACACTTCAATCATGTTTGACGGTTCACACCTTCCAGTTGAAGAAAACCTTAAATTGGCTAAAGACGTTGTTGAAAAAGCACACGCTAAAGGTATCTCAGTAGAAGCTGAAGTTGGTACTATCGGTGGTGAAGAAGACGGTATCATCGGTAAAGGTGAATTGGCTCCAATCGAAGACGCTAAAGCAATGGTTGAAACTGGTATCGACTTCTTGGCAGCTGGTATCGGTAACATCCACGGTCCTTACCCAGCAAACTGGGAAGGTCTTGACCTTGACCACTTGAAGAAATTGACAGAAGCTCTTCCAGGCTTCCCAATCGTATTGCACGGTGGTTCAGGTATTCCTGATGACCAAATCCAAGCAGCTATCAAACTTGGTGTTGCGAAAGTTAACGTTAACACTGAATGTCAAATCGCATTCGCTAACGCAACTCGTAAATTTGCTCGTGACTACGAAGCAAACGAAGCAGAATACGACAAGAAGAAACTCTTCGACCCACGTAAATTCTTGGCTGACGGTGTAAAAGCTATCCAAGCATCTGTTGAAGAACGTATTGACGTATTCGGTTCAGAAGGTAAAGCATAATCTAGCTGAACAATACAGAAAGAACCTGCCCCTAAGGGCAGGTTTTTTGGTGTTTGAAACTATAGAGAATATGTTGGGGAAGAATCTATCTTAAGTTGCTAAAAGAGTCTAATTTTTGTACAATAATGCTATGAAAAAACTGAAAAAATGGAGTCTTGGCTTTCTTAGTTTCATTCTTTTGTTTTTAGGGGCAACATTCATCTTTCATCGTATCAGTTTGGAAAAGGAACAAGCCTCACTAACACCTGTGGGACAGCAAGTTCTTGTCAATGGGCATCAAATGAATGTTTACGTTGAAGGGGACGGTCCAGAGACTATAGTATTTCTATCCGGTGCTGGGATTGCTTCTCCAATCTTGGATTTTAAGGATATATCGGATTCCTTATCAAAAAAATATAAGGTAGTCATCGTGGAACGTGCTGGCTATGGTTATAGTGATGATAGCAATCAATCAAGAGATGTGATGGAAGTTTTGGCTGAGACTCGTCAAGCACTGTCCCAAGCCAATGTAACAGGTCCTTTTATCATTCTGTCTCATTCTATAGCGAGTCTTGAGAGTCTGGCTTGGCAGGAGAAGTATCCAGATGAAGTGAAAGCCTTGGTTGGTCTAGATTTGGCATTGCCATCAAGTTATGAGGATTTAAAGGATAATCAGGCCTTGCTTACGTTGGCCTATTGGAGCAGTAAGATTGGGTTATTACGCTATTTCCCTGAGTCCTTTTATATAAAAAATCAAACTCTGATCGAAAGTGAACGAAAACAATATAAACTTCTAGCTTATAAGCAGTTGATGTCACAAGCCATGCTTCATGAATCCCAAACGGTAAAGGAAAATGCCAAGAAAGTTCCCTCAAACATTAATCCGAAAATTCCAGCCTTACTAATGGTGTCTAACGGTGAAGGTACTAGCTTTAGCCAATCTGAGTGGCAACGTTATGCAGAGAGATTTGCAAGCGACCAGTCTAATGTTCAAGTCGTCTATATGGATGCGCCTCACGACCTCTATCATTATCAAAGTCATGCTATTGTTTCTCGCATTAAAGAATTTTTAGAGAATAATTGAGGGCTTAAAAATCCATTGAGACTGATGATAATAATTGAAAGGAATGACTTATGAATAATTCTTATATTTTACTTAGACATGCTCATTCAAGATTTTCAAGTGATGATTTTAATAGAACTTTGTCAGAAAAAGGATTTTTATCTCTTGACCAGTTAGAGTTTTTGAATTCTTTTAATATTGATTATTATTTTTCTAGTCCTTATAAACGAGCATTTGAAACGATTAATAGCTCGCCAATTCAATTTGATAAAATAGTTCTTGATAATCGGTTACGAGAGCGAAAACTATCTTCAACCTTTATAAAAGATTCTGAGTTTGAAGACAGTATTAAATATTTATGGCAAAATCCCAGTGAATCTCTTTCAGAAGGGGAATCAAACCAAGATGCACTAGCTAGAGTACTAAATTTTTTAATGGAATTGGAAGAGAGATACTCAGAAAAAACGATTTTACTTAGCTCACACGGGAATTTGATAGGAATACTACTACATCACTTTGATTCCAGTTTTGATTATGAAAAATGGGAGCAGATGACCTTTCCAGATTGTTTTCTAATTGATAGAAATGGGATTGTGAAAAGAATTATGAAAGATTAGTTCTTTGATTAAATAGTGATTCATATTGATCAAAATAGTTTGCTTTTTATAATTCGTAACCTGCCCATTGGGTGGGTTTTTGTGTGTTTTAAATAAACTGCTAAACCAGAATTTTTGCTTAAAACTATTATTTTAAGAGTGAAATCTCTAATTTCATAATCTACAGGCAAACGCTTGCATTCCTTTTTTTATTGGACTATAATAGGTTGGTATAAAACCTTCTGTAATAATAAAATTTAGAGGGTTTAGAAAGTAAGGATTTAGAATTTTTGTAGTCAAAAATACAATGTTGCTATTCCTTGCGACAGGGAGATAGATATGGCAATGATAGAAGTGGAACATCTTCAGAAAAATTTTGTGA
>CAUQPD010000076.1:0-4306 GCA_963519935.1 uncultured Streptococcus sp. | reverse complement strand
GGGGTTATAATTCTGCAATTTGGTTGAGATTCACTTCTGCAATCGTATCATTACCAAACATAGAGATAATCATCTTCACTTTGTTGTTATCAATTTCAGTAATTTTCCCTGTGTAGTCTGCAAAAGCACCATCAATGATGCGGACCGTCTGGCCAACTTCAACGTCAATATCAAACTCTTGAACAGTTTGTCCCATTGAAACCAGAATATCACGAATTTCTTGTTCCAATAGTGGAGTTGGTTTTGATCTGTTCCCGTGTGAGCCGACGAATCCTGTTACGTTAGGTGTGTTTCGAACGACGAACCATGCTTCATCGGTCATGACCATTTCTACAAGGACATAACCTGGAAAGCGATTCTCTTCAATTTCCTTTTTCTTTCCATTTTTCTCAACTTGCACGGTTTGTGTTGGAATCTCAACACGTAGAATATTATCCAACATGTTATATGTTTGCGCACGTTGCAATAGATTTTCTTTTACCTTATTTTCATAGCCAGAATAAGTTTGTAGAACAAACCATCCCTTGTCAAAACTATCCATGATATTTCCTTTCATACATATGATAGAAGAAAGCTAGAAGAACTTCTCCACTTTTCTTCTAAAAAATGTTAATAAATCGAATCAAACCTGAAACAATCAACTGGTCAAAAATGTAAATGATGACCACAAAGAAGGCTGTGTATTCCATAATAGAGCGAAAATCTCTCCAGCTTTCTTTGCGAGTTGGCCAAGTTGTTTCTTTAAGAAGTTTAAAAATATCCTTAATAAAACCCATCGTTCTCTCCTATCTCGTTTCTCTATGTGTCGTATATTTTCCACAATGTTTACAAAATTTATTTACTTCTAGTCGTGTTGGCTTGGGGTTCCCACTAATTTTGATTGAATAATTCCTTGAACCACAAACTGCACAAGCTAGGCTTGCTTTTTTTAGTGCCATAACGCCTCCATCTTATCTATTATAACAAGAAACCTAGGCTTTGACAAGCCTCTTAACGAAATAGATTAAGGATTGAGTCCCATATTGTCTGGGCTTTTTCTTTTATTTTAGCTTCTGAAATCGCACGTCCTGCTTCATCTACAAGATTTTGTGCGCGACTACGAATATCTCCTATCGGGTCCTCAGACTGGTTTGTCTCATTTTCAACAACTTGCTTTTTCGTATTTTCTGGTTCAATCCCATTTTGTTTATAAGCATTCTCAACTGTAAAAGTGCTACCTGGAGTGTAAGGCAAAATGGTATTAGCCATACTTCTAAAGACATGGGCTGCTCCATTTGAGGTCGAACCTGCTAGATAATGACTCTCATCTGTTGTTGGGAAGCCTAGCCAGTGGCTGATTACAACATCTGGAGTATAGCCGATCACCCACTGGTCACTGGTATATTCCGGGTTGAAAACAGCTTCAGTCGTACCTGTTTTACCAGCCATAACGTAATCCGCTGGTGACGAACTAATTCCCGTACCATTGGTAAATGTTCCTAGCATCATGCTGGTCATTTTATCAGCTACAGACTTATCAATCACTCGTTTTTGGGAGTTTTTATGACTCTTGATGACCTGACCACTGGCATTTTCAATACGAGTGATGAAATGCGCTTCAGGCATCAGACCTCCATTAGCAAAGGCTGCATAGGCTTGCGCCATCTGGAGAGGATTCGTCTCCACACCTCCACCAAGAGCAACTCCAAGAACTCTGTCAACTTTTTCCATATTCAGGCCAAATCTCTCCCCAGCGTCAAAAGCTTTGTCAATACCTAATTCATTTACAGTCGCAACAGCTGGCAGGTTGAGTGATTCCGCCAAGGCCTGATACATAGGTACTTCTGGAGATGTCTTAATACCCGCATAGTTGTCTACTTGATAACTGTTGTACTGCATCGTATGATTATCCAGTTGCTTGTTCAAGGCCCATCCTGCTTCTACTGCGGGTGTATAAACGACTAAAGGTTTAATGGTTGAGCCTGGGCTACGCTTAGACTGAGTGGCATAGTTAAAATTGCGGAAGCCTGGTTTGTCATCACCAGCTACACGACCAACAACTCCACGCACCCCACCAGTCTTGGGTTCTAGAGCGACACTACCTGATTCGGCATGCGTTCCGTCTTCTGCTGTTGGAAATAGCGAAGTGTTTTCATAAATAACCTGCATGTTTGCTTGGTAGTTTTGGTCAAGCTCTGTGTAGATTCGATAGCCATTGTTAACAATCTCTTCTTCTGTGAGATTGTACTTGGAAACTGCTTCGTTGACAACTGCATCAAAATAGGACGGGTAACGATAATCCGAAACTTTGCCTTCATACTTATCTTGCAGTTGAGAAGACATATCTACTCCAGCCGCTTCGGTTTCTTGATTTTTATCAATATAGCCCGCTGCAACCATATTTTGCAAAACAGTATCCCTACGGTTGGTCGAAGTTTCAACAGAATTTAATGGATTGTACAATTCTGGTCCCTTGAGCATCCCTGCTAGAGTGGCCGCCTGATCAAGCGTTAGTTGTGAAGCCGATACACCAAAATATTTCTTACTTGCATCTTCAACGCCCCATACTCCATTTCCAAAGTAGGCGTTATTGAGGTACATAGTAAGGATTTGCTCCTTGCTGTATTTCTTGGTCAACTCTAAGGCAAGGAAAAACTCCTTGGCCTTCCGTTCAACGGTCTGATCCTGAGAAAGATAAGCATTTTTTGCCAACTGTTGAGTGATGGTGGATCCCCCTCCAGAACGACCTGCTGTAAGGATAGCTAGAAAGAAACGACCGTAGTTAATTCCATCATTTTTATAGAAGGAACGGTCCTCTGTCGCGACGACAGCATTTTGCAAGTCTTTACTGATATCTGTCAGTTCAACATAGGTTCCCTTTTGACCCGACAGGGCTCCTGCCTCTTTTTCTTCGCGATCAAAAATCAGAGTTCGCGTTTTCAAGGCATTTTGCAAATCATTGACATTGGTAGACTTGGCTATCGCAAATAGGTAGGTTCCTACTATCAAACCTGCACTTAACCCTAAAATGATGACGATTTTTGTCAGATGATAACGACGCCAGAATTTCCGAATCGGACCTACATGGCCTAATTTTTTTCTATCGCTCCGTGAACGACGCATGCTAGTCGAATCAGACTCTGCTGATTCATTCGTTTCTTTTTTAAAGAGAGAAAGAAACTTCTCAAATAATTTATCTAATTTCATGCGTTTATTTTATCATCTTCACCATAGGAACTCAAGAATTTAGCTACTCCCTATCCAAATAGGGCTTTTTTTGTTACAATATCTGTATGCAATTCACATTTACATTACCCGAATCCTTGCCTCAAATGACGGTCAAACAATTTCTAGAGGAACAACTCCTCATCCCTAGAAAAATCCGCCATTTTTTGAGAATAAAGAAGAACATCTTAATGAACCACAAACAAGTTCACTGGAACGAGATGGTCAAGCCAGGGGATATTTGTCAGTTGACTTTTGACGAGGAAGATTATCCCAAAAAAGAAATCCTTTGGGGCAATCCAGACCTCGTTCAAGAGATTTACCAAGACCAACATCTCATTATCGTCAACAAGCCCGAAGGCATGAAAACTCACGGAAATCAACCTGGTGAAATTGCCCTTCTCAACCATGTCTCTGCCTACGTTGGTCAAACCTGCTATGTCGTTCATCGCCTGGATATGGAAACAAGCGGTTTAGTGCTTTTTGCTAAAAATCCTTTTATCTTACCCATCCTCAATCGTTTGTTGGAAAAAAAGGAAATCGCTCGTGAGTACTGGGCACTTATAGAAGGGCGAGTAGAGAGTAAAGAACTTGTCTTTCGAGATAAAATTGGTCGTGATCGACACGATCGTAGAAAAAGAATAGTTGATGCAAAACATGGACAATATGCTGAAACACATGTAAGCAGATTAAAGCAATTCCCAAATCAGACTACCCTTGTCCGTTGTAAACTAAAGACCGGTCGAACACATCAAATCCGTATTCACCTCTCTCATCATAACCACCCTATTCTGGGCGATCCTCTCTATAACTCTAGTTCAAAAGTAAGCAGGCTCATGCTTCATGCCTTTCGACTTTCCTTTACTCATCCACTCACCTTAGAACAATTGAGTTTCACTGCCCTCTCGGATACTTTCGAAACAAAATTAAAACAAAATGGATGACACTATCATCCATTTTTCTATACAAAAAAGCAAGACCAGAAGGCCTTGCTTTTATCAACTCAAGAATTATTTAGCGATTTTTGCAAAGTATTCAAGAGTACGTACAAGTTGTGCAGTGTATGACATTTCGTTGTCGTACCATGATACAACTTTAACCA
>CAUQPD010000075.1:0-4315 GCA_963519935.1 uncultured Streptococcus sp. | reverse complement strand
TGACCTGAACTAGGCTTTCATTGAAGGCTTGAAGGATGTTGTCCAAGTCACTCGTGAAGCGAGAAAGGATATCGCCATCCTGATGGCGGTCAAAGAAAGAAACCGTCAAACGAGAGAGTTTGCCAAAGAGGCCCTTACGCATCTCATTTGTTGACTCAGCAATCACACGGGTCATCAAGGTCATGTAAATCAAACTGGATACCACTAAGGCGAGGACAACTAGAGCTAGATTCAGCATCAGAGCTGACAAACTCTGCCAGGCTAGTTCGGAAGTTCCATTTTGATAAGCCAGAACTAGGTTAGCGAGCTCCGTCACTGCTTGACCTGAAAAAACTGGAAAGAGGGCTTGGGCAATTGTCGCCACTGCAACCATCAGAATCACAATGACAAAGGAGAACTTGTAAACTTTAAAATAATTCCAGAAAAATCGAACGGTTTTCATTTTATTCCTCCTTTCCCTTTTGTGTTTCGTAGATTTCGCGGTAGACGGCATTGTTAGCTACCAAGTCTGCATGCCGTCCTTCTCCAATCAAGCGTCCTTGGTCCAAGACCAAAATCTTGTCTGCATGGACGACTGAACTAATCTTTTGAGCGATGATAATGGTTGTCGTCCCTTTCAGGTCTTTATTCAAAGCTTCCTGTACGAGTCTCTCTGACTTAGCATCCAAGGCTGAAGTCGAATCGTCAAAAATCAGGATACGGGGATTGCTGACAATCCCACGGGCAATGGACATCCGTTGCTTTTGTCCACCAGAAAAGTTGGTGCCACGTTCTTCAACCTGACTCTCAAATTTGTTTTCCATGCGCCCGATAAATTCACTGGCTTGGGCAATCCGTGCCGCACGTTCCAGTTCGGATACGCTGGCATTGCCTTTCCCTTGACGAAGATTATCTGCAATGGTTCCGCTAAAGAGAATAGCACGTTGCAAGACGATGGAAACTGTTTTACGCAAGGTTCCCTCGCTGACGTCTCGAATATCCTTGCCACCAATCTTGATAGATCCCTCCTGCGGATCAAAAAGTCGTGGAATTAACTGAGCTAGAGTGGACTTCCCTGCTCCAGTAGCCCCAACCACACCGACCATCTGACCAGGCGCAATATCAAAGGTTACATTCTTCAGCATAGGCTCATCATCATTAGGATAGGTGAAGGTCACATTTTCAAAAGAGAGACTTCCTTCTAACTCTTCATCCGGGAGATCTTTAAAGGTCATCGCTGGCTCGGTATCTAGAATCTCTCGGATACGACGCAAGGAAATCATGGCACGGCTGACAGAATTTCCTAAAAATCCAACCATGATGATGGTAAAGATAATCTGGCTGAGATAGTTGATAAAGGAAGCAATCGAGCCCACTACAGACGGATCTGACTGAGCCATTCCAGCCACTAACCAGATAGAGAGGAAGACCGCCCCATAGCCGACTAGCATCATAACGGGTTCTATAATTGAGAAGGCATAACCAATATAAAGATTTTGGCCGAGAAGTTCATCTGAAACCTCGGTAAATTTGTCAAATTGTGCTTTTTCTTGTACAAAGGATTTGACCACGCGCACACCACGTAGATTTTCCTTAGCGATAGCATTAATCCGTTCAAGAAGGGTTTGAAACTTAGCAAATCGTGGCCCCATCATCCCCATCATGATGGCTGTTAGTGCAAAGATTAGGAGCACCATGAGGACAATGACCCACCAAAGTGACGGAAGAGTGTGAACCGCCAAGATAAAGGAACCGATAAAGAGAAGAGGGAGACGGAAGAGGATTTGAAAAGCCATCATCACCACGTTCTGAATTTGGTTGATATCATTGGTCATTCGGACGACAAGGTTACCCGCATTAAACTGCTCGATATTGGCATAAGAAAAAGTCTGGATCTTGCGAAAAGCGTCTTCACGAAGGTCCGAAGACACTCCTTGGGCAATATAGGCTGCAAGTGTTACATTGACCCCACCTGCAACCAGACCGACTAGGGCTACTCCTATCAGCCAAGCGCCAATACTATAAATAGCCTCATTTTGACCGGCCAACAAAGCCTCTAACACCTCTTGCAAATAGCGCGGTTGCAAGAGCGAGCTCGCAACCATCAAGCCTGTCATCATTAGGGATGCCAAGGCCTGCCATTTATAGGTTTTTATTTTTTTAATGAGCATATTTCCTCCTAATAAAATAGATAAAGGGAGCGACATCCTGCGTCAGCTCCTTCTCATTCGTTCATATTGATGCTATTCTAGCAAAAAAGAGGCATCTTGTCAAAGAAGTCTCCTTGTTATAAATTAGTGCGCTTTCATCCACAGGTGATGCATGAAAAGGCTTTTTATGGTAAAATGAAAGGAAGAACTCTTACAAGGAGGAAAAGATGAAGAAACAAACCATCGCTGTCTTGGGTCCTGGTTCTTGGGGAACTGCCCTTTCGCAGGTCCTAAACGACAATGGACACGAGGTTCGAATTTGGGGAAATATTTCTGACCAAATTGATGAAATCAATAACCAACATACAAACAAACGCTATTTCAAAGATATCCTACTCGACGAAAAAATCAAAGCCTATCATGACTTGGAAGAAACACTAAAGGATGTGGATGCTGTTTTATTTGTGGTCCCAACAAAAGTAACGAGACTGGTTGCCCAACAAGTAGCAAAGGTACTCAATCACAAGGTTGTCATCATGCATGCCTCCAAAGGATTGGAACCAGATAGCCACAAACGTCTATCAACTATTCTTGAAGAGGAAATTCCAGTCGATCTCCGTAGTGAAGTCGTCGTTGTTTCAGGACCTAGCCACGCTGAGGAAACGATTGTGCGGGATATTACCTTGATCACTGCAGCCTCTAAAGACCTTGAAACGGCCCAGTACGTCCAAAATCTCTTTAGCAATCACTACTTCCGTCTCTATACTAATACGGATGTTATCGGGGTTGAAACCGCTGGTGCTCTCAAAAACATCATCGCAGTTGGCGCTGGGGCACTACATGGTCTGGGGTTTGGCGACAATGCCAAGGCAGCTATCATTGCCCGTGGCTTGGCTGAAATCACCCGTCTAGGGGTCGCTCTTGGAGCTAACCCTCTGACTTATAGCGGTCTTTCTGGAGTTGGAGATTTGATTGTAACGGGGACATCTGTCCACTCTCGTAACTGGAGGGCCGGTGATGCTCTCGGTCGTGGAGAATCCCTCGCAGACATCGAAGCAAACATGGGTATGGTCATCGAAGGCATTTCAACAACTCGAGCAGCTTACGAGCTGGCTCAGGAATTGGGTGTCTACATGCCAATCACACAGGCTATTTACCGAGTGATCTATGAAGGTGTCAATATCAAAGAAGCAATCACTGACATCATGAGCAATGAATTTAAAGCAGAAAACGAATGGTCGTAGACCCTTATAGAAAGGAACATTTATGAAACAAAAAGTCAGAAAAGCAGTCATCCCTGCCGCTGGATTGGGAACTCGTTTCCTCCCAGCAACTAAGGCCTTGGCCAAGGAAATGTTGCCAATCGTAGACAAGCCAACTATCCAGTTTATCGTTGAAGAAGCTCTCAAATCTGGTATCGAAGATATCTTGGTTGTTACAGGTAAGTCAAAACGTTCTATTGAGGACCACTTCGATTCAAACTTCGAATTGGAATATAACCTCAAAGAAAAAGGGAAAACAGATCTTTTGAAGCTGGTTGATGAGACAACTGGCATGCGCCTGCATTTTATCCGTCAAACACATCCACGTGGTCTCGGAGATGCTGTCTTGCAAGCCAAAGCTTTCGTTGGAAATGAACCTTTTGTCGTTATGCTTGGTGATGACTTGATGGATATCACGGACGAAAAGGCTGTTCCGCTTACCAAACAACTCATGGATGACTACGAGCGTACTCATGCGTCTACTATCGCTGTTATGCCAGTCCCTCACGACGAAGTATCTGCCTATGGGGTTATTGCTCCGCAAGGCGAAGGAAAAGACGGCCTTTACAGCGTTGAAACCTTCGTTGAAAAACCTGCACCAGAGGATGCTCCTAGCGACCTTGCTATCATCGGACGCTACCTCCTCACGCCTGAAATTTTCCAAATCCTCGAAAACCAAGCTCCAGGTGCAGGAAATGAAATTCAGCTGACAGATGCAATCGATACCCTCAATAAAACACAACGTGTGTTTGCTCGTGAGTTCAAGGGGGCTCGTTACGATGTCGGAGACAAGTTTGGCTTTATGAAAACATCCATCGACTACGCTCTCAAACACCCACAAGTCAAAGATGACTTGAAAGACTACCTCATCCAACTCGGAAAAGAGTTAGCTGAGGGGGAATAGAATAAAAACAAAGCTCTTAA
>CAUQPD010000074.1:0-4415 GCA_963519935.1 uncultured Streptococcus sp. | reverse complement strand
CTCGATCTGCCACACCCAGACGCTCCGCATTTTCTTGGATCAAGTCCAACTTATGATCATAAAGATCCAAAGCCGTCACCTTACCAGATGTGAGGTAAGAAGCCATATGGGCTGTTTTTCCACCCGGAGCGGCACAGGCATCCAGGACCTGTTCATCACCTTTTAGATCAAGAGTCGGAGCAACTAATTGACTGGATTCGTCTTGGATGGTAATGGCTCCATCCGCAAACAAATCATGGCCTGCAAAGTGGCCTTGCTCCTTGACCAGACCAGTAGAAGCCAAAGGGGAATCGGTCGCATCTAACACAGCTTTGATTTCCTCTTTTCGACTCAAGTCAGTCACCCGAATGCTGGCTTTGTTGCGCACCAAGAGACTTTTAAAGATGGCTTGTGCTCGCTCTTCACCGTATTCTTCCTTAAGTTTAGATACTAGCCAAACTGGGAGAGAATAAGCAATGGAATCACGCTTGTTTTTACGTTTGATACTGTCAATGTCTGGCCAGCCTTCTCGCAAGATACGACGAAGGACGGCGTTGACTAATTTTTCACTGCCTTTTTTACGGGCTTTGGCTAGTTCCACTGCTTCATTAACAACAGCGTGATTAGGAATCTTATCCAGATACCGAAGTTGGTAAGCGCTCAGGAGGAGCAGAATATAGAGCCAGTTATCTAGCTTATCCCGGTCTTCGATAAAGTGGGACAGGTACCATTCTAGAGTCAGTTTTCGAGCTATCGTACCGTAGATAATCTCTGTTACCAAGCCCTTATCTGCTGCTGAGAGTTGACTCCCCTTGAGGTGTTTGTTTAAGGCAATATTGGAGTATGCTTGGTTAACCAAAACATCCTCTAGCACTGCTAGAGCTAGACTTCTAGCCGTTTCTACTTTAGTCACCAAATCGTTCTCCTACAGTCAATGTCCGTCCCACTCCGTTGAGGAAGGAAGCAATATCCATCTTAGGTTTCCCAGCTGGCTGCACTTGCTTGAGAGACAGAGCCCCTTCTGCCGTAGCGACGATCAATTCCTTCTTGCCAATAGAGATGATCTCGCCTGGAACTCCCTGACCTTCTACTAGCAGGGCTTCATAAATCTTAAAGCGGTCTCCCTTGAGAAAAGTGTGGGCAACAGGCCATGGATTCATCCCTCTGATTTGGTTAAAGAGTTGACGGTTAGTCTTATTCCAGTCCAATTTTTCTTCCTCTGGTTTGATATTTGGCGAGAAAGTGACCTGGCTTGGGTCCTGAGGCACAGGTTTGATCTCCCCAGCAATATAGGCAGGCAGAGTGTCCAAAAGCAAGTCACGACCAACAAGCGCTAATTTTTCAAACAAGGTCCCGACATTGTCCTCATCTGTGATAGGAATACTGCGACGAGAAATCATATCCCCTGCATCCATTTCCTTGACCATCTCCATAATGGTCACACCAGCTTCCTCATCCCCTTGAATCAAGGCATAGTGAATGGGGGCGCCACCACGGTGTTTTGGAAGAAGGGAAGCGTGAACATTGACCGCAAAGTTCATGCTATCAAGAAGTCTACTTGGGAGGAACTGCCCAAAAGCAGCGGTCACAATCCCATCCGCCCCTAGCTTCATAATGGCTTCCATCTCTGGGCTTCCAGATAATTTTTCAGGTTGGTAGATGGGAAGGCCTGCTTCTTTGGCAGCCTGCTTGACTGGGGTTTCTTGGATTACTTTTTTACGACCGACAGCGCGATCTGGCTGGGTCACAACAGCTAGAATCTCGTAACGGTCATCTGTCAAAAGTCCTTTTAAGACTGTCGCTGAAAAGTCGGGTGTCCCCATAAAGATTAGTTTTGTCATTTCTTCTCCTTCTTATAAAAATTGCTGCGGTTCGTGGTCAATACTGAGACGGAGCTCGCTATTTTCCCGTTCTTGAGTCAAGGCCAAAACCTGGTTGAGAGTCGGTCCCAGCTCATCTTCTAAACGGTATTTAATTAAAATCTGGTAATGATAAAGGTTGTGGGTACGGGCGATGGGTTTTGGCGTTGGTCCAAGGATTTTACTAGTTTCCGATAAACCTGAGCGCAAAATTCCCATAACTTCATAAGCACGTTTGACAACCTCTTCTTCTTTCTTGTGAGAGAGGGTAATCCCAATAGTGAAATAATAAGGCGGATAGCCGAGTTGGCGCCTGATGCCCATTTCATAAGCATAAAAGCCTTCGTAGTCCTGATCCTTGGCAAAACGAATGGCATAGTGCTCAGGATTGTATGACTGGATCAAGACCTGCCCAGCCTTTTCCGCTCGACCTGCACGACCAGCCACCTGAGTTAAGAGCTGGAAGGTTCTCTCAGAGGAACGGAAATCAGGCAAGTTTAGGGCTGTATCCGCATTGAGGACTCCGACTAGGGTCACATTGGGAAAATCCAAGCCCTTAGCAATCATTTGAGTTCCCAGCAAGATATCTGCTTCCCCTCGGCCAAACTGGTCCAGAAGAGCTTGGTGACTGCCTTTCTTGCGAGTCGTATCCACATCCATCCGCAGAATGCGAGCCTGAGGAAAGAGCTCTGCTAGCTCATCGTAGGCTTTCTGAGTCCCCGTCCCGTAGTAACGAATACTGCGACTCTGACAGTTGGGACAGACCTGAGGAATCCCCTTGGAAAAGCCACAGTAATGGCAGTTCATGGTCTTGGTATCCATGTGGAGAGTCAGAGAAATGTCACAGTTGGGACAACTATCCACCGTCCCACACTCCCGACACATAACAAAGCTAGAATAACCCCGACGGTTGAGCATGAGGACTACCTGCTCTTTTTTATCCAAACGGTCTTGGATGGCTTCCAGCAAAGGGGGCGTAAAGTTTGACGTCTCATTCTGCCCGATATAGTCCCGAAAGTCAATCACTTGAACCTCAGGAATAGTGGCTAAAGGATTGGCCCGTTGGGTCAGGCGTAAGTGTTGATAGACACCTTTGCCAGCCCGCGCACGGCTTTCTAAGCTCGGTGTTGCCGAACCAAGGACTAGGGCTGCTTGATTGTACTGGGCCCGTAAAATGGCGACCTCTCTGGCATGGTAACGTGGATTGCTGTCTTGCTTGTAGCTGGCTTCATGCTCTTCGTCGATAATGATAACACCTAGATTTTTTATAGGTGCAAAGATGGCCGATCTGGCTCCAACGACAACTTGAGCATCTCCACGCTCGACCTTGCGCCATTCATCGTACTTTTCACCATTGGACAGGCCTGAGTGAAGAATAGCTACTTTCTCGCCGAAACGAGCAATGAAACGCTCCGTCATTTGTGGCGTCAGAGAAATCTCAGGTACCAGCAAAATGGCCGTCTTACCCTTGTCCAAGGCTCCTTGGATAATCTGCAAGTAAACCTCAGTTTTCCCACTTCCTGTAATCCCTTGAAGGAGGAATGGAGGCTGTTGACTGCCAATAGCACTGACAACGGCATCACGCGCCTGTCTTTGTTCCCGATTCAATTCCAAAGGTTGGCTCGCTTCAATGCCTTCAAAATAAGTAGCTGAGCGTTGCACTTCCTTTTGGACTATGGACACAGCTCCTTGCTCCACAAAGAAGTTGACTTGCTCGCGTGAGTAGGACTCTAGCAAACTAGCCAGAGGAGCACTCTCAGGATGAGACAGCAAATAGTCTCTGAGCTCTGCTTTTTTCTTAGCACGCGCAGAAATCTCGATTTTCTCTAGCTGAGTGGCATCAACTTCATACCACGACTGGGTCTTGACCTTCTTTTGATCGACTGCCTGGTATTCTAAGCGGAGCAGACCTTTCCTGGTCAAGCGCATCATTTCTGCCTGCTTAGCAAGGTCTAGAGAAGAAAAGGCTAGCGAATCTTCTGAACCAAACAGACGCTCTCGTTCTGCCTGGCTCAGACCTTCCAGAGGATAGAGAATCTTATCATAACTGGAGTTTAAAAATCCCGGCAACATGGCTTTTAGAATGGAGATTTTATAAGAAAAGACAGACTTGCGTAACTCCTCAGCCAGCCAGAGTTGCTCTTGCGTGAGAACAGGGGAAAAGTCCAGCACCTCCGCAATCTCTTTCAAGTCCTGATCAGCCACCTCTTCATCCGACTGGGACTCCAAGCCTAGCACAATTCCTTGGATCAAACGATTGCCCTTACCGAAGGGGACATGAACCCGCATACCGACTTCCAACATCTCTACAAATTCCTCAGGGACCTTGTAACTGTATGGCTGGTCCGTCTGCATCAGGGGAACATCCACGATTATCTTTGCGATAGCCATTCTCTCACCTCCTCCTTGTCATACTCTTCGAAAATCAAATTCAAACCACGTCAGCGTCGCCTTACCGTACTCAAGTACAGCTTGCGGCTAGCTTCCTAGTTTGCTTTTTGATTTTCATTGAGTATCAGTATATTCTTGCAATAGAAAAAATAAGATTGAGTCCCCCCAACCTTAAATTTTTTCACC
>CAUQPD010000073.1:0-4962 GCA_963519935.1 uncultured Streptococcus sp. | reverse complement strand
GAGTTGAGTCATTTATTAGAAAAAATTGCGAGCCAACTTCAGGAAAAGGTGGAGCAGAGCCAGACTCTCAGCCAAGAATTGGATGAAGAAGGCTTTGTCAACTTTTTAGCAGGTAAAGACAACTGGTGGATAGGTCTTTCTAAGGAAAAACAAGGTTCTTTCACTATACCTTACTATGTTTTAGGTCAAGACTGGCAGATTTTCATCTCTGATCAACCACTAGATGGAATCGTAGTAACGCCTTTTGTAGCGCCCTACCAACAAGCCTTTGAAAAATGGAAGATCAACGCAGAAAAAGCCCTCTTTTACGGTTCTGTCAATCTAGAAAAATCCGAGAGTCTATTTGCCTATTACGAACCGATTTATCGCGTGATTATCCAAGGAAATATCAATCAAATCATCGAAGAATTGACCCTGCTGGAGAAGGTTGTCTTAGAGAATACACCGCGCGTGGCTATTACCAAACAACTCTTCACCCAATTTGTCATGGATGTCTTCCACTTGTTTGAGCATCTAAAAGCGGATGATATGACCGAGATTGTCAAAGCCATCCATGCTATTAACTCCTTTGAAGAGTTGGTTGCCTACATCAAAGCAACCTTGACCAAGTTCTTTGGCCAGTATCGTATGAATGAAAATGTGGTCAGTGTTCTAGAGGTGATCGGCCGCGATTATCAAAAAGAGTTATCACTTAAGGACATCAGCAAGGATCTCTTTATCAACCCAGTCTACCTCGGTCAGCTGATTAAGCGAGAAACCAACTCGACCTTTGCAGAACTGCTCAACAAACAGCGAATTAAGGCAGCGCAACAGCTCTTGCTTTCAACCAATGATAGTATTGAAGATGTTTGCTATGCCGTTGGCTACAGTAACGTCGGCTATTTCTACAAGGTTTTCCGTAAATTGTGCGGAAAATCACCAAAAGCTTACCGAAAACAAGTCGAGACAGGCCTGTAAGAATTGTATTTCTGTACGAAAAATGCTATAATGTCCAAAAGGTTTTATAGGAGGATAATATGAAAAAGAAACCAATTTATCTCTGGATTTTGTTAGTCCTATCAGCACTCATTTCTGCTTCGTCATTATTTGGCATCTTGGGCCCAGTCCCTAGCAAGGAAGCTCTTCGTGCTAGCCTATCTAATAGTGGGTCTCTTACTGCTCAGCAAATAGAAGACACGGTTAACTATACCTACCAAGTAACAGCATCATCGCACTCAATGTTTAATATAGTTTTGATTGTTTTATCTGCTATTTTAGTTGTGGTAGCCTTTGTGTTCTTAGTTCGTAAAAACGTCCAATTTGCAAACTATGCTTATCTTGGCTATCTTTTGCTAGCGATTGTTGGTTTGGTCTATTCTTTTGTGAACATTCAAGATGCACTTCAATTGATCAAAGATGATACCCTAGGCTTAGGAATAGGAGCATTAGCAAAAGGAACTGTTATTTTGTTCATGATTATCAATATCATCTTTTTAGCCTTAGTCTTTTACAAGATGTGGCGCCAGCAAAAAGATTTGGCTGAGGAAGTCGAAGCAGAGGAAGTTGCCTAAGTATTGACAAAAGAGAACTATCAAGTTACAATCTTGGTAGTTCTTTTACTATCCAAAAATAAAAATCGAGGTCAATATGAAAAAAATATCTTTAGTTTATATCAGTTTGAGTGGGAATACAGAGAGTTTTGTAACCCGACTTAAGGACTATCTCTTGTCTGAGCACGAAGGGATTGAGGTCCAAAAGATCCATATCAAGGATTTGGTCAAGGAAGGGAAAGATTTCTTTGAGATGGACCATCCCTATGTCGCTTTCTTACCGACCTATCTGGAAGGTGGAAATGGTGTCGACAACGGCGATGTTGAGATTTTAACGACTCCAGTGGGCGACTTTATCGCCTATGGAGACAATGCCAGTAAGTGTTTTGGTGTAGTGGGATCTGGCAATCGCAATTTTAATAATCAATACTGTTTGACGGCCAAGCAGTACAGCCAACGTTTTGGTTTCCCAGTTCTAGCAGATTTTGAAATGAGAGGCATGCTGGAAGATATTAAAAAGGTCGCAGCGATTATCGCGGACTTGTATGAGTTAGAAACAGAAAAATAAAGTAGTACTGAGGGGCAGTTGAGATTTTCAGTTGCTTTTGAGTATGCAAAAGCACCCCCGTAAGGGTGCCATTTTATATACTATCCTGCTTTTCCGATGGCAAGTGCATAGATAAAGAAAATAGCAAAGCCAAAGAGGAAAATCAATCCTGCGATAGCGAGGAGTTTTAGCCAGGAAGGAAGATTTTTATTCTCACGTGTCACCAATACATAGTTCAAAAGAGCGAAGAATGGTGTTGTCAGGAAAGAACCAATCATGGCAAAGCGAAGCATGGTTGAAACTTGTCCAGCAAAGAATTTAATAATTACGATACCAATGATAGCGGTAATGGTCATCCAGATGTTCAAAGATTTACGAGTATCCTCTTTTTGACGAATCAAGAGTCGTAGCGATTCCTGATTGACACGAGAGTAGCCATCAATAACGGTGATGACCGTTCCAAAGATACAAAGAAAGGCGATAAAGGTAATCAAATAACGGGACCATTCTCCAAGAACAGAGGCATACATACCCACAAACTGAGAAATGTACTTAGCTGAAGCAGCTTCAACTGCCTGCCCGGTAGGATACTGAATCAGTGCTCCTAGTGCCACGAAGAATACAGCCAGAATAGCAGTTCCAATATAACCAACGTTAAAGTCGAAAAGGGCGTCCGCTGTATTAAAGTTGACGGTCTTTTTCTTTTCAGCAGACCAGAGTGAATTGATGGCAGAAATCTCAATAGGAGCAGGCATCCATCCTAAGAGGGAAACGATAAAAGGGAGTGCCGCCATTTGCCAAGGTGTCTTTTCGACAAAATCAGAGCTGTATTCTGGATGCTTAATTGCTGCAATGATAACTGCAAGAACTGTTGCAATGGTCAAAGCGGACATGATCCATTTTGCCATACCATCCAATAGTTTGTAGCCACCAAAGAGTAGCATGGCCCAAATGACTGCAACAAGGATAAGGGACCATTGAGTGATGCTAAGTCCAATCATTGGGAAGGCGCTAGCGATGATGGCTGAGCAAAGGATAGCGACTCCAGCTGTATTGACCATAGCAGAGAAGACATTGAGGACAAAGAAAATCCAGAGATAGAACTTGCCTTTTTCAGCGTAGCCTTCGACCAAGGTTTTACCAGTATCAGCAGTATATTCTGCACCAAAACGGAAAAATGGATATTTAAAAACATTGGCCAAGATAACCAATAGGAGTAGTGACCAACCATAAGAACCACCAGCTTGAGTAGAGGATACAATGTGAGAACCTCCAACGGCAGCAGAAGCCATCAGGATTCCTGGCCCCATTGCCTTTAGTTTGCTTGCCCAGGTTGACTGGTTTGATAACGTAACTTGTGACATAATAAACGATCCTATTTTTGAATTTTCAGAATAATCTGAATAGATAGCTACTATTCTACAAAAAACTTAAAAGAAATGCAAGGCCATTTTGAAAAAATATAGAAAATTACAGAAAAATTTTACATGCATTAATGAAATTTCTCCAAGGGGAATATGGTAAGCCTAAAAAATCCGAGAAGAAAGCTTCTCGGATTTTGATTATTTCAATTGATCTGTGACGTCTTTTGAGAGCAACATTCCCAGATGGTAAGTTTTATTGATATGTGCAATGACATCATTGATATTTTCAGTCGTGTGAATTTTCTCTTTGATGTCAGACCTAAATTTCTCGTCCTTCAAGAGTTGCTCTTGGTAGAGTCTTTGAAGTCTTTCCTTCTCGTACTTATTGAGCAGAAAAAGGAAAACCAAGCTAAGTATAACGAGAATATAAGCATATTGGCTCATAGGAAATCTCCCAGTGTGATAAAGAAATAGTAAAAGTGAATAAATTATTTCATTGAAATGCTACAATGCCGAACAAAATATAAATGTTATTTTGCCTCAATCTTTCAGATTGCTTTCAAGTAATTTAAAAGATTACGACATGAGCCTAACCAAATCGATATTATTTGGTTAGGTGAATTAGTGAAGCGTTTAGGCAACTCGTACTGGTTACGACGTCATGGCCTCTAAATCGATTATATTTAGGGGCCATGACTAGTGAAGCGCCTAGCCAAAGTCCGAATAGGATTTGGCGTTAGTTACTTAGATTGCTCCGCAATCAAGTAACTTTGGCGATTTACATCTTCTCCGGCGCTTCTACTCCGAGCAAACGAAGAGCTTCTTTGAGGACCACTGCGGTTGCATAGCTGAGGGCTAGACGGCTGTCGCGCTCAGGGCTTTCATCTAGGATACGTGTATGTGCATAGTACTTGTTAAAGGCTTGAGCCAAACTAATCGCAAATTTCGCAATGATAGAAGGTTCAAAATTATCTGCTGCACGATTGATAATACGTGGAAAGTCCTGGAGTAGCTTAATGATTTCCCAGCTTTCAGCATCGTTCAAGCTGTAGTTGCCAGCTGTATCTGGTTTGAAATCGGCTTTGCGCAAGATAGATTGGATACGAGCGTAGGCGTATTGAACGTAAGGTCCAGTTTCTCCTTCAAAGGATACCATAGCCTCAAGGTCGAAGTCATATCCATTTGTACGGTCGGTCTTAAGATCATAGAACTTGATAGCCCCAACTCCAACAGCGTGGGCAACCTGGTCTTTATTTTCTAACTCAGGATTTTTCGCTTCGATTTGGGCCTTGGCACGACTAACAGCCTCTGCAATAGTAGGCTCTAGCAAGATGACATTTCCTTTACGAGTAGAGAGTTTTTTCCCTTCTTTTGTTACCAATCCAAACGGAACATGGATAATGTCTTGGCTCCAATCATAGCCCATCTCTTGTAGTACAGCCTTGAGTTGTTTGAAGTGGGCAGATTGCTCTTGACCAACAACATAGATGGATTTTGCAAATTGGTATTCGTTTTTACGGTA
>CAUQPD010000072.1:0-5038 GCA_963519935.1 uncultured Streptococcus sp. | reverse complement strand
CCTCGCGCTCAGCGTCTGTCAACTCTGGGAAATCTGAGAAGAAAAGATCTGTCAGTGGAACAATCTCGTCTACTGATTTCATTTGTGGTTTGTATAGTTCCACCATTTTTTCAGACTTGTCAGTCAATCGTCCTGCTTCTTCAAGGAATGGTTTGGCCATTTCAAAGATAGTTGCCAAGTCAGCTCTCTTGATGTAGTCATTACTCATCCAGTCTAGTTTCTTCTGGTCGAAAGCCGCTGGAGATTTGCTGAGGCGGTTTTCATCAAAGAGCTTGATGAGCTCTTCACGAGAGAAGATTTCGTCTTCCCCACCAGGGTTCCAGCCAAGAAGGGCGATAAAGTTAAAGACGGCTTCTGGCAAATAGCCTTTTTTACGGTAGTCTTCGATAAATTGAAGGGTATTGGTATCGCGTTTAGACAATTTTTTACCCGTTTCAGAGTTGATGATCAAAGTCATGTGACCGAACTCTGGAGCTTCCCAACCAAGAGCCTCATAAACCATAAGCTGTTTGGGTGTGTTGGCAATGTGGTCATCTCCGCGAATAACATGGGAAATTTGCATGTCGTGGTCATCGATTACAACGGCAAAGTTGTAAGTTGGGTAACCATCTTTCTTTTGGATAACCCAGTCACCACCGATGTTGCCACCTTCAAACTCGATATCACCTTTGACCATATCATGCCATTTGTAGATACCAGACTCATTGACAGCCAAACGAACAGTTGGGATGATACCAGCTGCTTCACGTTCTGCGATGTAAGCTGCTTTTTCCTCTTCACTCATGCCAAGATATTCATTGATGTAGCGTGGTGTTTCACCAGCTGCTTCTTGGCGTTCGCGCTCAGCTGCCAACTCTTCTTCTGTAACGTAAGATTTGTAGGCTTTTCCTTCGGCTAGCAATTGGTCGATGTATTTTTGATAGAGTTCCAAACGCTCTGATTGGCGGTAGTTTTCATGAGTTTCTGGGCTTTCATCCCAGTCAATCCCCAACCAACGAAGGTTTTCAAGCTGTGAACGTTCTCCATCCTCAACATGGCGTTTACGGTCAGTATCTTCGATACGAATGATAAAAGTTCCACCATGATGGCGTGCGTAAAGGTAGTTAAACAATGCTGTACGGGCATTTCCGATGTGTAGTAGTCCTGTTGGACTTGGTGCGTAACGTACGCGGATATCTTTTGACATAGTTTCTCCTATAAAGTCTCTAGGCGTCTGCCTTTTTGCTCTCTATATTATATCACAAGTCTTGGCTGAGTCCAATTTCTATGAATAAAGAGAGTAAAAAGAGTGGACAAGCCACTCTTTTCTTCTATTATAGACGTGCGTTAAGCTCTTTGCTCAATTCTTCAAATCCTGGTTTTCCAAGAAGGGCAAACATGTTACGTTTGTAGGCTTCAACACCTGGTTGGTCAAATGGGTTGATGGCATTCAAGTAACCTGAAAGGGCAATTGCCAATTCGAAGAAGTAGATAGTGTAACCAAGAGTAAAAGCGTCTTGCTCAGGAAGAGTTACGTACATGTTTGGCACATCACCGTCAGTGTGGGCAAGAAGAACACCGTCAGTCGCTTTTTTGTTTACAAAGTCAACGTCTTTTCCTTGAAGGTAACCAAGTCCATCAAGGTCTTCTTCCAAGCTAGGGATAATCACGTTTTTACGTGGTTTGTCAACACGGACAACTGTTTCAAACATGATACGAGTTCCTTCTTGGATAAATTGACCAAGTGAGTGCAAGTCAGTTGAGAAGTTGGCTGAAGTTGGGTAGATACCTTTTTGGTCTTTTCCTTCTGATTCACCAGCCAATTGTTTCCACCATTCTGAGAAGTATTGAAGTGATGGCTCGTAGTTTACCAAGATTTCAGTAGCATAGCCTTTGCGGTAAAGGATGTTACGAACTGCTGCGTATTGGTAAGCTTCATTTTCAGCAATCTTGTCTGAAGTGTAATCTTTACGAGCTGCATTCGCACCTTCCATAAGGGCTTTGATGTCTGCACCTGATGCTGCGATTGGAAGCAAACCAACTGCTGTCAATACTGAGAAGCGTCCACCGATGTCATCTGGAACCACGAATGTTTCCCAACCGTTGGCATCTGCTTCAACCTTAACAGCACCTTTTTGGCGGTCAGTTGTGGCATAGATACGTTTGTTAGCTTCTTCTTGTCCGTATTTCTTAACCAAGAGTTCTTTGAAGACACGGAAAGCGATAGCTGGTTCAGTTGTTGTACCAGATTTAGAAATCACGTTTACTGAGAAGTCTTTGTCAGCTACGTACTCTACCAAGTCAGCAAGGTAAGTAGATGAGATTGAGTTTCCAGCGTAAAGGATTTGTGGAGCTTTGCGTTCTTCTTTTGTTTGCAAGTTAGCAAAGTGGTGGTTCAAGAAGTCGATTGCTGCTTTGGCACCAAGGTAAGATCCACCGATACCGATCACAACCAAAACATCGCTGTCTGATTTGATTTGCTCAGCAGCTTTCAAGATGCGGTCGAATTCTTCGCGGTCGTAGTTTTCAGGAAGGTCCAACCAACCCAAAAAGTCGCTACCAGCACCAGTTCCTTTACGAATCAATTCGTCTGCAGCTGTTACTTGTGCTTGCATGTATTCCACTTCATGTGGGGCAACAAATTTGTCTAAAACTTTTGAATAATCAAATTTAATATGTGACATGATAATCCTCCAATATTTCTTCTTTTCTATCATAACGCTTACCTTCGATTTTTTCAAGCTTTTTTATTGAATTTGCCCAATTTTTATCATAATTCAAACGTTTGCGTAAAAACGCTAAAATATTAAAATTCTGAAAGGACGAATAAAAACGGCTAGAGACTCTAACCGTTACAATTCATTTAATAAATACTCAAACAGTTCTAAATTGCCGTCCTCTTCATTGACCAAAAACTCTGGATGCCACTGCAAACCAATGATACGATGCTCGTCGATAGACTCAATTGCTTCCACCGTCTGGTCGCGAGGATCAATAGCAGTCACACGGAAATTAGGCGCCAGGTCTTTGATACTTTGACGATGGACTGAATTGACTTGACTTTCTTTGCCAAACAACTTAGCCACCACGCTTCCTTCTACTGTCTCAATAGAATGAGAGGTCCCGAAAGGCAAGCCTTGCCAGTGACCTTCAATTTCTTGGTGGAGGGTGCCACCAAAAGCAACATTGACCAGCTGAACCCCACGACAGATTGCCATAATTGGTTTATTCTGACGAAGCGCTTCTTTCAAGAGGGCTAGTTCAAACTCATCGCGTACAAGGTGGTAATCATCGCTCTCAATGGTCTTTTTCTCTCCATAAAACTGAGGATGGACATTTTGCCCACCTGTCAAGATGAGTTTGTCAATCATTTCTACATAATCGCGAACAATGGACTCATCCCCTACAGGAATCACTAAAGGGAGACCACCGACTTGACGAATGCTCTCTGCAAATTTACAGGATACAGATGAGTGAATGTTTTTCCCTTCTGCATCTACAGGACATAGGTTTGCAGCAACTCCTACAACCGTTCTAGCCATGATGTGTCTCCTTTCGATTTTCTTGCGACAGTCTTATCTTATCACTCCAACCCTTTCCTGTCTAATATGTTTTTTTAAAGACCGTGATAAGTATTTTTTATGGGTAAAAAAGCTGCCCAATGGGGACAACTTCTTTTTTATTCGAAGACAAATTGATTGTGATACAGTTCTGAGTAGAAACCGCCGAGTTTCAAGAGTTCCTGATGATTTCCACGTTCAATGACCTCTCCATCTTTGAGGACAATAATCTGATCGGCATTGAGGATGGTCTTGAGACGATGGGCAATGACAAAACTGGTTCGACCTGCTACAACTGCCTCCATGGCATGTTGAATCTTGCTTTCTGTTACGGTATCCACATTGGAAGTCGCTTCATCTAGGATTAGGACTTGAGGATCTGTCATCAGGGTTCGAGCGATGGAAATCAATTGTTTCTGACCAGTCGAGAAGATATTTTGCTCATCATCAATAAGGGTATCATACTTATCAGGCAAGCTTTCGATATAGTCATGAATATGAGTTGCCTTGGCAGCTGCTTCGACCATTTCCTGACTGGCATCTGGCACACCAAAGCGAATATTGTCTCGGATTGTTCCGCTAAACAAGACCGAATCCTGCAAGACAATACCGACCTTACTCCGCAGGCTGTCCAAGTCGTAGTCACGGATGTCTTTGCCATCAAAGCAAATGCTGCCTGCATCCACATCGTAGAAACGATTGATGAGGTTCATGATGGTCGTTTTCCCTGAGCCAGTCGGACCGACAACTGCTATCATCTGCCCCTTAGGAGCTGAAATGCTAACATCTTTTAAAATCGGCTTGTCTGGCACATAAGAGAAATCAATGTGACTGATTTCAACACCTTCTCGTAATTCCGTAAAGGCAGGCGCATTTTGCGGACGAATCTCTTCTTCTGCATCGAACATTTCTTGGATACGATCCGCCCCAGTAAAGGCCAACTGGAGGCTCCCCCAACTCGCAGCCACCTGGATAATCGGCTGGTAGTATTGCTGAGAAAATTGGGTAAACATGACAATCAAACCTAGGGCTGTCGTTGTTTCGATACTTGGATCGTTCAGCAGGACCGCAGAACCTGCAAAAATAACGATGGCCGTATTGACCAAGCTCATCCCATTCATAACTGGAAAGAGGATACCTGAAAACATTCTCCCTTTAAAGGTTGCCTTGCGCACGCGCTCATTTTGCTCCACAAAGCCTGCTACGATGTCATCTTGAATTCCTTGTACGATAACAGCTTTCTGTCCAGAAATACTCTCGTCCATGTAGGCGTTGAGTTTCCCTACCTCTTTTTGCTGAAGATTAGTGTACTTACGGGCCATTTTCACAATGAAGACCAACATGAGAAAGGCCACTGGGGTGCTGGCTACTGTTATCAGGGCTAGCGTCACATTTCTTGAAAACATGACAAAAATCAAACCGATGTAAAGAGCAATATTGCTCATGACCTGAACTAGGCTTTCATTGAAGGCTTGAAGGATGTTGTCCAAGTCACTCGT
>CAUQPD010000071.1:0-5081 GCA_963519935.1 uncultured Streptococcus sp. | reverse complement strand
AGGGGTTGAGCTACCTGGGCCACCATTTGGGCTGCAGGCTCTTGCGAATAAACGAAACCTGTCACGTGCTCTGGTGACTTCCCAGAAACCTTACCATAATACCCCCAAGGTGTATTGGGAATAGCATCAGCAAACGATAACTGACTTTCTTTTAAGGGATTGACCCGAAAAGCCGAAACCGCTTCTTGTTTAAAAGAGGCAAGAAAGTCTCTTGCCTCATCTTCTAGTATCGCTTCATATTTTTCAACAAATCCTTCTGGAAATTGCATTTAGTTTTCTTTCCTTTCGTAGATATAAGACTGAATCTCTTCTTGCATCTCGATTGGCACCATCATGACAGGCTGACGCGTTTTAAAATCAGCGGGCTCACCTGATACCGTAAGAAGACGATAACCCAGACTTTCCCCTAAGATACTGGCCGCAGCGTAATCCCATGGTTGCAGGTAGGTAATATAAGTCAGAAGACGACCACATAAAACCTTGGCAAAACTAATAGCCGCACTGCCATAGACACGGACTCCCAACGCTGCTCGACCCAAATCCGCCAAGCCCCACTCATTGCTTTCAAACATACCTGAGTTACCGGCAACTAAAAATTCTTGAAGAGGTTTCTTTTTAAAAGGCGGTAAGGGCTCATTATTGCGAAAAGGAGGAAAGGCACCACCACCATGGTAACAATCCCCTTTCATGACATCATAGATGATGCCAAATTTCCCAACCCCATTCTCAAAGTAGGCCAACATCACGGCAAAATCTTCCTGCTGGGCGACAAAGTTATTGGTACCGTCAATGGGATCAATCACCCAAACAGAACCTTGATCGACCGCAGCACGCAAACAGCCCTCTTCCGCGCAAATCAAGTCCTCAGGATAGGAGGACTTGATCCGATCAACCAAGAGTTCCTGGACCTCCTTGTCCAAACGTGTCACTAAGTCAGTAGGTGAAGACTTACACTCAACCTGCAAATCTTCTTTCATGTGAGCCAAAATATAGTCAGCAGCTTCCTGCACAATCTGTTTGGCAAATTCAAATTTAGTTTTCAAGAGAAATCTTCCCTTCTCTTTTTTCCTTGGCAGCCTGAACTGCTCGGTAAAGCGAATAACCACTAACTGTTTCAAATTCTCGTCCCAAACGTTTCTCTTCACTCTTGCTTGGCACGACCAATTTGAATTCCTTGTAAGACTCTAGCAGTTTTTTTGCTTCTACCTTATCTTCATAAGCAGCTTCAACATCATTAAAAAAAGAAAGCACTGAAGCAAGTTCTTCAGTGCTCCACGACAAATCTAGTGGGTAACTATACTGTTTGTTCATTAACTAATACCAGCTCTCATTCTTGCTTCTTTTAGTTCTTGCTTACGGTAACTACGAGGGAGAAAAGCACGAATCTCATCTTCATTAAAACCGATTTGCATGCGTTTGGCATCTATAATAATTGGGCGACGCAAAAGACTAGGATATTGCTCAATCAACTGAAGCAACTCCGATACCGAGATACTCTCTACATCAATATCCAATTTTTGAAAAATTTTTGAACGAGTTGAAATGATGTCATCAGTACCATTTTCGGTCAAGGAAAGAATATGTTGTAATTCTTTTCTTGTTAAAGGACTAGTCATAATATTATGCTCTTGAAAGGGCACTTTATGCGTCTCTAACCAAGCCTTTGCCTTACGACATGATGTACAACTCGGTGATAAAAATAGTGTAATCATGCTTTTCTCTTCTTTTATCTATACTTGCTATTTCTATTATACAAAAAAATAAAGCGCTTGACTAGGTATTTTTAGAAAAAAAGCCTATTTTTTCATAGAAAATAGACTGTTTTCTGCAAAAATCTCCTGCTTTGCAAGTTTATCTTTAGGATAACCTAACAATAAATAGGGAGTAGAGCAACTTCTCTCGTTTTTTATTAAAAATACAGAACTTTTTCCACTATTTCTTTGAAGCTTTAACAAAAAGGAAACTGAATATTCCTTCATACAAAACAAAGAAAAGTACAAAGGCATGGAGGAAGAAAATCTCTGGTAAAATCCAAATAACGGGATCCCTTGCTGGATCAAAAAGCCAAGTATCATCTCCCCAAAAGAGAATCTGATGGAAAAGCGTAAAAAATTGCTCAAATCCAATCAACACTCCTACAAGCCCAATGATTAGGGGCAATAGTACAAGAATCAAGATGCTTTTACGATATAGTGGTAAAAAGCCTTTTTTTACAATCTTTCTAACAAAGAAATAGAAACTTGGAAGTGTCACTAGGGCAACTAGCTGAACCAAGTGGAAGAGATTCTTCACCACCGCAAAGTGATGTAGACCTGCCGCTGATGAACGAAAATCTGGCATCTCTAAGACCTGACTAAAGGGATTAGTCAGGTAATTCATCAAGATATGAAAATTGTACTGAATGGTTTCTGGCTTTAGATAGACTCGATTCGCTAAGTTCAGCCACTGAATCTCCATGGGATAGAAAACCCATGCCAGATAAATGGTTAAGAGAATAGACAGGGAGAGGAGAAAGAGCATACTTCCCCAAAAGGTCAGTTTAGTTTTCATCAAAATTCCACTCCGCAAGGCTAGAAACTACATGAGTTGGTGCGATTGGCAGATCTGCTACTTCTTCTGCCTTGGTAAAACCTGTCGTCACCAAGAGAGTTGGAATGCCATTGTCAATTCCTGCTCGGATATCTGTCAGGTAGTTATCCCCAACCATGAGCAACTCTTCTCTTTTCAAGCCTAAGTGCTCAACTGCCTTATCCATAATGATAGCATTTGGTTTTCCGATATAAACTGGTTTTACCCGTGTAGCGACTTCAAGAAGTGTAATTAGTGAACCAGCACCAGGCAAGAGACCACGTTCCGTCGGGATATTGAGGTCAGGATTGGTTCCGATAAAGTGAGCCCCCTTTTGAATGGCTAGAGTCGCCGTCGCAAATTTTTCATAGTCGACTTGCCAGTCCAGTCCAACTACCACATAGGCAGGATTTTCCTTGTCTTCCGCATAACCTGCCGCCTGGATAGCATCCTTGAGCCCTGCTTCACCAATGACATAGACTGTCTTTTCCAGTCCCAAGTCATTCATATAGTCGATGGTTGCCAAGGTTGCTGTGTATACAGTCGATAGAGGCGTATCAATATTAAAATTTTGAGCCAACATCTCTTGAACACTCTCTGGAGTGCGGGTTGTATTGTTGGTTACAAAGAGATAAGGAATTTCTCGCTTTTGTAAATCATGGACAAAAGCCTCACCCGCGGGAATTCGGTCCTTCCCCTTGTAAATGGTTCCGTCTAAATCAATTAAATAACCTTTATAAGTCATATCGTTCTTTCTAATTGCCTTCAATTTCTTGCCAAGTAATCATAGCTTGGGCATTGATCTCCCCATCACTGATAATCTCATGCTTGCTTTCTAATCCCTTGAGTTCATACGCTGAGGCAATCATGCCACCTGGTCGCACTTCTTTGACATATCTGAGATTGATTTTCTTTGGAATATACTTGGTCAAAAAATCTGCTCCCATAACCTCAAAAATCCAATCCAAGTATTTACTGTTATTAACATGACCATTCATATCCAAGTCGTAAAAACGAACATGGTAGTCTTTACTGAACGGGTTTTCTAGATTTGCATACTTTGGCCCACGGATCAGTTTTTTATCAAACTCAGACTGATAAGGAGCAACAATCTCCGGTTCGACAGCATGGACTTTACGACTGTCTCTGTCCATAAGAACAAAGGTTGCTACCATGCGAATGATTTCTTGACCTGCTTCATCATAGATAGTGAAACGGCGGTAGCAAAAAAGACGATTGTAAGTTAAGGCTTCTGTTTCAATCGTAATCTCCTCAGCAAAGCGAGGCAAACGTACCACGTCAATCGCATAGTCTGTAATAATCCAGACCAGATTGTAGCGTTCTAACATATCCTTGTCGCTAACTCCCAGCTCAATTGACTGCATACCTGATACTTGCAAGGACAGCAAAATCACATCTGGAAGTTTGATATGACCGTTCATGTCCGCCATATCAAAAGGAATTTTCATTTTCATTTGATAAGTTAAGCCCATTGTTCTACTCCAAAATAAATCGTTCTGCTACAGTGTCTCCCAAGAAGAGACCCCTCTTTGTCATTCGGACACGATCACCGTAGATCTGCATAAGGCCTTGGTGAACCAAGTCTCTGATGATCTCGCCATAAAGTCCATCAAAGGAACGTCCGAATTTTTCCTCAAATCTAGCCATGGAAACCCCAGATTTCTTGCGAAGTCCCAAAAACATTTCTTCTTCCATCTGCTCCTTTTGGCTCAGGCGTTCTTCAGTTATCCGAGCATCTCCTGCCTCTACCGCACTGAGATAATGTCGAATAGGACCGTGGTTTTTATAACGAACTCCGTCCACATAACCTGAAGCACCCGCACCGATACCATAGTACTCAGCATTATCCCAGTACATGAGATTGTGGCGACTTTCAAAGCCTGGCTTGGAGAAATTGGAAATCTCATAATGCTCAAAGCCGGCTCGCTCAAGTTCTGCAATGATGTACTCAAACATCTCTGCTTCTAACTCTTCCTTGGGCAAGGGCAATTTCCCTCGACGCATACGGTTCATAAAGACCGTATGATTCTCCAAAATCAAGCTATAAAGGCTCATATGAGGAATATCAAGCGAAATGGCCTTAGCCACATTTTCCTTGACCTGATCCATGGTCTGACCAGGAAGAGCGTAAATTAGGTCGATGGAGATATTGTCAAAACCAGCCAGTTTGAGGCGGTCGATATTCTCATAAATATCCTTTTCCAAATGACTGCGCCCAATCTTTTTCAGCATTTTGTCATCAAAGGTCTGGACACCTAGGGAAACACGATTGACAGCCGAGTTTTTCAAAACCGCAATCTTATCCGCGTTCAGATCTCCTGGGTTAGCCTCAATGGTCAACTCTTCTAAGACAGACAAGTCCAAGTTTTTAGTCAAGCCATCCAAGAGCACTTCTAGTTGCGGAGCTGACAAAGCAGTTGGTGTCCCACCTCCAATATAGAGGGTTCGCAATTTTTGGATATCATAAGAACGAAACTCTTCTAGCAGATGCT
>CAUQPD010000070.1:0-5468 GCA_963519935.1 uncultured Streptococcus sp. | reverse complement strand
ACGTTATCACCAGGCATTACCATTTCAGTACCTGCTGGAAGTTCGATTGAACCTGTAACGTCAGTAGTACGGAAGTAGAATTGTGGACGGTAGTTGTTGAAGAATGGAGTGTGACGTCCACCTTCTTCTTTAGTAAGGATGTAGACTTCACCTTTGAATTTAGTGTGTGGGTTGATTGAACCTGGTTTAGCGATAACTTGTCCACGTTCGATTTCGTCACGTTGAACACCACGAAGAAGGACACCTACGTTATCTCCGGCAAGACCTTCGTCAAGTTGTTTACGGAACATTTCAACACCAGTAACAACTGCTTTTTGAGTTTCTTCTTTGATACCAACGATTTCGATTTCGTCGTTGACTTTAACGATACCACGGTCGATACGTCCTGAAGCAACTGTACCACGTCCAGTGATTGAGAATACGTCCTCGACTGGAAGAAGCAATGGTTTTTCAGTGTCACGTTCTGGTTCTGGGATGTACTCATCAACAGTGTTCATCAATTCCATGATGATGTCTTCGTATTTAGAGTCACCTTCAAGAGCTTTAAGAGCTGAACCTTGGATAACTGGAAGATCGTCACCTGGGAAGTCGTATTCTGACAAGAGGTCACGGATTTCCATTTCAACCAATTCAAGCAATTCTTCGTCGTCTACCAAGTCAATTTTGTTCATGAAGACGATAAGGTGTTTAACACCAACCTGACGTGAAAGAAGGATGTGCTCACGAGTTTGTGGCATTGGTCCGTCAGTTGAAGCTACTACAAGGATAGCTCCGTCCATTTGAGCGGCACCAGTGATCATGTTTTTAACGTAGTCCGCGTGTCCTGGAGCGTCGATGTGAGCGTAGTGACGTTTTTCAGTTTCGTACTCAACGTGCGCAGTGTTGATAGTGATACCGCGTTCGCGTTCTTCTGGAGCAGCATCGATAGACGCATAGTCTTTAGGTTGGTTAACTGCTGAAGGCAAGCGACGTGCCAATACAGTTGTGATAGCTGCAGTCAAAGTAGTTTTACCGTGGTCAACGTGTCCGATAGTACCAATGTTAACGTGTGGTTTACTACGATCGTATTTTTCTTTTGCCATTTGAGTAAAAGCCTCCAATAAAATATATTTTATAGATAGACAGTAGGCAATACAGTCTAACTTTCCTTACTATTTTATCAAATTTCTGCTAAATTGCAAGTGTTTTACACATATTTTGTCAATTAATCTAAATCTTATCAAATCCTGTTCTTCTGCTTCTTTATGGCAATATGAATTCAAACTTCTTTTTGTTTGGAGATAGTATTTTCATCAAAAAAATCAGGTTTCCCTGATTTTAATTTGATTCTGTTTTTTCCAGTTCCTTAGCTTCTTTATGAGCTTCTTTATGGTTTTCATATAATTTCGCTAGGAACTTAGTAATTTCTTTAAAAATAGAGTAAGTAGGTACTGCTACGACCATCCCTATGACACCGTAGATATTACTTGACAGTAAAAGGAGCACCAAAATCGTAATCGGATGCACTTTCATAACCCCTCCAACGATACGTGGATAGAGAATATTTCCGTCAATCTGCTGAATAATAAGCATATAAGCAACCGCAATCAACATACGATGAGGATCCGTGAACACATTGGCAATCACCATTGGAATCAAGCCAATACTTGGGCCAACATAAGGAATTAAATTTGCGATTCCAGAGAAAATAGCAAAAACTAAGGCGTACTTTAATCCGATAACGCTATAGCCAATATAAGCTAAACATCCAATAATAACCGCATCAATCGCAATTCCACTGATATAGCGTGCTATGGTTGTATTGAGATTGGTTAAAAGGCTAGAAAGATTCAATTTGTCATGTTTTAAGACGGTACGTTCCAACATTGGTAGCAACTTATGACCATCCAACAAGAAGTAAATCAAGAATACAGGGGTCATAATGAGAATCAGCACTGTACTAAACAAGGCTGAAAGAACGCTTCCTAAACTGTTGCTGACGCTATTAAGGATATTCTGGAGGATATCCACATAGGAGAGATTAAGTTGTTGAATTGTTTGTTGAATATCAATATTTTGGAAGACTGGATTCATGGACAAATCGATGATCAAATCTTGTAGTCTACTATAGATATTTTGACTAGAAATAATCAAGCTGGTCAACTGATTAATCAAAATCGGCAAGAGATAAACGACCCCTACAACGATAGCACCAATTAAGGCACAAAGAGTAACCAAGACACCAATTAGACGATTAATTTTACATCTCTTTTCTAAGAAAGTAACGATTGGATTTGTAATATAGTAAAAAAATCCACCAAGCAAAAATGGAATCATGATGGTATTCACAACCGTTACGAAGGGAGTAATGATGGCTCCCATTTCTCGCCAAAGATAGAAAATCAGTGTTAATAATAAAATTTCAGCTGTCCAAAAAAATAATTTGTTTCTACGGAACATAGGTATCCTCCTTCTCTCTATTTTACCATATTTCTGAAAAAGATAAGTTGGCTTTAGTAAAAAAGCGAGAATATTTTTTTTCTTTATGATAAAATAAAGCTAATATGAAAAAAATAATTTTATCTTTTATGACACTGTTGGTTTTTGGAACAACTTCTACTGTTTCTGCTCAGGAGTTTGATGTTGCTGCTAAACATGCCATTGCCGTCGAGGCTACAACTGGAAAAATCCTCTATGAAAAAGATGCAAATCAGCCTGTAGAAATTGCTTCTATTACAAAACTGGTTACAGTTTATTTGGTCTATGAAGCTCTGGAACAAGGAACTATCAGCCTGTCTACACCTGTTGATATTTCGGACTATCCTTACAAACTTACAACTAATTCTGAGGCGAGTAACGTCCCTATGGAAGCTCGAAATTATACTGTTGAACAACTATTAGAGGCTACAATGGTATCCAGCGCGAACAGTGCTGCGATTGCGCTAGCAGAAAAGATTGCTGGTTCTGAGAAAGACTTTGTAGACAAGATGAGGGCTAAACTTCTTGAATGGGGAATTCAAGATGCAACTATTGTAAACACAACTGGTTTAAATAATGAGACACTTGGCGATAATATCTATCCTGGTTCTAAAAAAGACGATGAAAACAAGTTGAGTGCCTACGATGTTGCAATCGTCGCTCGTAACCTCATCCGAGATTATCCTCAAGTTTTGGAAATCACCAAAAAGCCAACTTCTACCTTTGCAGGGCTTGAAATCCACTCAACCAACTATATGTTGGAAGGAATGCCTGCCTATCGTGGTGGTATTGATGGACTAAAGACAGGTACTACTGATAAAGCTGGTGCTTCATTCGTGGGAACAACTGTTGAGAAAGGGATGCGTATTATTACAGTTGTTTTAAATGCAGATCAACAAGATACCAACCCTTATGCGCGTTTTACCGCAACTTCTGCACTTTTAGATTATATTTCTGCAAACTTTGCCTTAAAAACTGTCGTTCAGAAAGGTGAAGCATACAATGATAGTAAAGTAACAGTTCTGGATGGTAAAGAAGATAATGTGACAGCTGTCGCTAAGTCAGACATTTCCATCGTCCAACGCATCGGAAGCGGTACTACACCAGCTCTCCAATTCACACCGAAATCAACATCAGAAATGGCTCCATTAGAAGAAGGCAAGGTTGTTGGTACTCTAACCTATGATGATCAGGATTTGATTGGCCAGGGCTATCTCACTTCCGACAAACCATCTTTTGAAATGGTTTCTGAAAAGAAAGTAGAAAAAGCCTTCTTTTTGAAGGTTTGGTGGAATCAATTTATCCGCTTCATCAATGAAAAACTATAAAAAAAAATCGCGATTTTCTTCGCGATTTTTTCTTTATTTCATTTCTTTAAAAGCCGCTTCTGCATCAGCATTGCTAATAGCACCAAATTGGATTTTTCCGATTTTACCCTGACTGTCAATCAAGTATTCCGTTGGAATACTACGAATTTGGTAGGCTTGGAAGGTAGTTGCTTGCGTATCATATAGAACTGGAATATCCTTGTAGCCTTGTTCTTGGTACCATTTTGGAAAGTCTTGAACTGTTTTTTCACCTTGTAAACCAGGTGCAATGACACTCAAGATTTCAAAGTCTCGATCTTGTTTGGCAGCTAGTTCCATCAACTCAGGCATGCTTTTTTTACATGGTCCACACCAAGAAGCCCAGAATTTTAAATAGACCTTTTTCCCTTTATAGTCTGATAACTTCACTTCTTTACCATCCATAGACTGCAAGGTGAAGTCTGGCGCATCCTTACCGACTGCGATTTGTTGTACAGCAGGCTGTTTGGGACTGTTTGTCTGTTTGGTCTCTTTTTCACCACAGGCAATCAACAAGAATAGAGACATGAGGCTCAATCCCGCAAAAATAACTTTTTTCATTTTTTCTCCTTTTATCCAAGAATTCCTGACAAGGCATTTAACTGCCCTATCATTAATAATAATCCCATCAAAATAATCAAAGCTCCCCCTATTTTCTTTAGTAGAATCATATGGGGTTTTAATTTACTAAAATAGGGCATAATCCAGCCCGAAGCCAAGGCCAAAACAATGAAAGGAAGGGCCATTCCCAATGTGTATACTAATGTTAACACGGCTCCTTGCCAAGCACCATTGCCACCGGAAGCTGCTAGGGCCAAGACTGAACTTAAGACTGGTCCGATACAAGGGGTCCAACCAAAACTAAAGGTTATCCCAAGTAAAAAGGCTGACAGATAGTGATTAGACTTTGATTGTTTGAAGGTGACTGTCTTTTGAATCTCCAGTTTATTGAAATGCAAGATTTCCATCTGGTGAAGCCCTAAAAGAATAATGAGTATTCCCATAGCATAACGAAACCAGTCTGCATAGAGCATGTGCCCTAGGAATCCAGCTCCAAATCCTAAAATAAAGAAAATGAGGGAGATTCCTGCAATAAAGCACAAGGTCCGAATTAAGCCTGACCATGCAACGTCTCTTCCAAAAAAGCGAAAGCTTTTCGAATTTCCCTGATCATCCAGTAAAATACCAGCATAGACAGGTAGCAAAGGAAAGATACAGGGTGAAAAGAAGGACAGGATACCTGCTAAAAAAACGGATACTAGAAATATAATCGACTCCAACGAATTACCTACTTTCTCAAAATTCTAATCCTATTTTACTACAAAAGAATAAATTTGTAAGAAGTCTGCTACGCTTATTTATTTTGACTAAATTTGACACAAAAAAAGGAGCTAAGCTCCTTTTTTTAATACGTTCCTTCTTCACCTTGACTAGTCAAAATAACTGGACCGTCTTTGGTAATCACGAACTGGTGTTCATATTGGCAAGACAGGCCGCCATCTATAGTCTTATGAGCCCAGCCAGTCTTCATATCTGTATCGATTTCCCAGTCACCAGTATTGATCATGGGTTCAATGGTTAGCACCATTCCTTCACGGAGACGGAGTCCGCGGCCTGCAATACCGTAGTTAGGAACCATTGGCTCTTCGTGCATAGTTGGACCAA
>CAUQPD010000069.1:0-5484 GCA_963519935.1 uncultured Streptococcus sp. | reverse complement strand
TCATCTGGATTATCCTTTACAAAAAAGTTTGTCAAGGCACTCGTTAACATCCCTATTGTGCCAATACCAACAAGCATTAGTAAAACAGCTAACCACTTCCCAAAAATCGATGAAGGAACAATATCTCCATAACCAACAGTCGTTACAGTTACAAGCGCCTACCAAAGACTATCTGAGAATGATTTTTCTTCAACAACAGATAAAATTGAACTACCTACCAGTACAATAAAGGAATTGAGATATAAAATATAAAGTAAGCCATTTGTTCGTAAGAGTTTTCCAACTTTCTTTTCCAACTTGCCAGTCAATCCAACGACTCTTAAAAGACGAGTTAGTTTCAGTAATTTTGTCAGCCTTGCTAAGCGGAAGATACGCCCTAAGCGAAATACTGTAAAAATAGCATTCAAAGGAAGGATAGCTAGCAAGTCGAAGATATTTTCAAGTACAAATCTCCATTTTTCTTTACTTGAGAAGAAGCGCCAACCATAATCTACCACAAAGATAAACCAAAGTAGTAAGTCAATAATACTATAGGGTGGATTATCCAAATCAATCATCTAAGCAAATCCAAGCAAAACAAGGACAACAGATATCAATGCAAGTATGATAATCGTTGTGTCATAATAATCCTTTAATAACCATTTTCTCTTCACACTTCTACTCCTTTAGTTATTTTTATCATTATACCACACTAAAACCCTGACAAAGTACAAAACAAAAGAAGGCACTCGCCTTCTTTTTTATATATCTGTCAATGGTGTTGCAGTATCTGGTGAGGTATCATAAACCTTAAAGTCTACTCCGACTCCCAGATCAGCTTGGGCTAGCTGGTTGACCATGGTCATATGAGCTAGTTCTTTGATATTGTTCTCTTTAGACAAATGCCCAAGATAGATTTTCTTTGTTCGATTTCCCATTGCACGAATCATAGCCTCAGCACCGTCTTCATTAGAAAGGTGACCGAGATCAGATAGGATTCGCTGTTTGAGACGCCAAGCATAAGATCCTGCTCTCAAAATCTCTACATCGTGGTTGGATTCGATGAGATAACCGTCTGCATTTTCGACTATTCCTGCCATACGGTCACTAACATAACCTGTATCGGTCAACATGACGAAGCTCTTGTCGTCTTTCATAAATCGGTAAAACTGTGGTGCTGCTGCATCATGGCTAACACCAAAACTCTCAATGTCGATATCCCCAAAGGTTTTGGTTCTACCCATTTCAAAGATATGCTTTTGCGAAGAATCCACCTTGCCGAGGTACTTACTATTTTCCATAGCCTGCCAGGTCTTTTCATTAGCGTAAAGATCCATACCATATTTACGAGCCAAGACACCGACTCCGTGGATATGGTCTGAATGCTCATGCGTAATCAAAATCGCATCCAGATCTTCAGGTTTGCGATTAATTTCAGCTAGCAGACTAGTAATTTTCTTACCAGACAAGCCTGCATCCACTAGGATTTTCTTTTTTGGGGTTTCCAGATAAAAGGAATTTCCACTGGAACCTGACGCTAAAATACTGTATTTAAAGCCTTTTTCACTCATTCTAGTCTTCTATTTCGTCCTCCCATATTTCTTCTTTTACGGCATCCTTATCATAAGGGAGCACGATGGTAAAGGTCGATCCCTTACCGTATTCACTTTTGGCCCATATAAAACCATTGTGTTGTTTGATGATTTCTTTAGCGATGGCCAGACCTAGACCAGTTCCACCTTGGGCCCGGCTTCTTGCACGATCCACACGGTAAAAGCGGTCAAAAATCTTCGGCAAATCTTGCTTTGGAATACCTAGACCTTGGTCTTTGATAGATAAAATCATTTGGTCGTCTGTGGTCTTCATGCTGACAGTGATTTTTCCACCATCTGGTGAGTACTTGATGGCATTGTTAAGAATATTATCAATCACCTGAGTCATCTTATCGGTATCAATCTCGATCCAAACTGAATTAATAGGGTAATCTCTGACAAGCTCATATTTTTTCTCGTCATCCTGACTTCTCATCTTATCAAAGCGGTTGAGAATAAAGGTGATGAAGGCTGTAAAATTAATCAATTCCACATCTAACTGAGTGGTTGCATTATCAATACGAGATAGATGTAAGAGATCTGTCACCATCCGCATCATACGGTTGGTTTCATCGAGTGAAACCTTGATAAAATCAGGAGCAACAGGATCATACAGAGCTCCCTCATCCAAGGCTTCGAGATAAGATTTAACACTGGTCAAAGGAGTTCGCAACTCGTGACTCACGTTCGAAACAAAGAGTCTTCGCTCACGCTCTTCCTTCTCCTGTTCGGTCGTATCATGTAAAACGGCAACCAAACCAGAGATGAAACCTGACTCACGGCGAACCAGAGCAAAACGTACACGAAGGCTTAGATATTCACCATTCACATCCTGGGAGTCAATCGTCAACTCAGGAATCTGTGTAATTAGATCACGCAGCTCATACTCATCTTCTATCTTAAGCAATTCGAGGATGCTTTTATTCAGAACATCTTCTTTCTGCACACCGAGCTGTTTCTTGGCCATATCGTTGATCATGGTAATCTGGCCACGGCGATTGGTCGCAAGAACGCCATCTGTCATGTAAGAAAGAATACTGTTCAATCGTTTACTCTCTTGTTCCAGATTTTCTTGGGTCAAACGAATAACTTCTGATAAATCGTTCAGATTATTGGTGATATTGGTGATTTCTGTACTTCCTTGCAAGTCCAAAACTTGAGAATAATCACCTGCAATCAAGTCCTTAACCTTTTGATTTATCTCCTTTAGACGGATATTATCCCGACGATTTTCCAGTAACAGCAAGGTCACCACCAAGATAAAACCAAGTAAAATCAAGATAAAGATAAAATCGCTGGTCAGAATAGTTTGTCTAATATCTTCAATCATTATTTCTCATATAGTATCCAACACCACGACGTGTGAGAATGTACTCTGGACGACTTGGAGTGTCTTCTATTTTCTCACGCAAGCGTCTAATGGTCACGTCCACAGTACGAACATCACCAAAATAGTCATAACCCCATACAGTCTCAAGCAAGTGTTCACGCGTAATCACTTGACCAATATGAGATGCCAAGTGATACAAGAGTTCAAACTCACGGTGGGTCAAATCTAACTCCTCACCATATTTCTTAGCCACGTAAGCATCTGGAACGATTTCCAAATCACCGATTTGTAACGGTTGCGCCTTCTTCTCATCAGACTCTTGGCTATCCACAGAAACTAGGTCTGTACGACGAAGCAGAGCCTTAACACGTGCTTGCAACTCACGGTTTGAGAAAGGCTTTGTAACATAATCATCTGCACCTAACTCTAAACCAATAACCTTGTCAAACTCGCTATCCTTAGCTGAGAGCATGATAATCGGCACGCTACTAGTCTTACGAATAGATTTAGCCACTTCTAAACCATCAATTTCAGGTAGCATCAAGTCGAGAATAATAATATCTGGTTGCTCTGCTTCAAATAACTCGATTGCCTCACGACCATTGAAGGCTGTAACAACTTCATAACCTTCCTTGACCATATTAAACTTAATAATATCTGAGATTGGTTTCTCATCATCTACAATTAATATTTTTTTCATTTTATCACCTTTTCTTTATCTATTATAACAAAAAAATGTAAAGAAGGCACAAATGGCTACTGTAAGCCTTCATCTTCAAGAGCTGTTTTATAAGCCTGCCAAATTTTTTGTTGAGGCTTCGCAAGTGGATAATCAGAAAACTCCTGAGGAGAAACCCAGCGAATTTCTCTGTCCGAAAACTGTTTTGTTTCCAACACTTGACCAGCTAGGATTTGAATATGCCATTTCCGATGACTAAATACATGCTTGACCTGGTCAAATACTTGCTGGGACCAATTCACTTCTAAATCATAATCCTGCTCAAAGTTTTCTTGAGGGCTTGGTCCAAATGCTCTGCTTTCCTCTTTGACTTGTGAAAAGAGATCTAGCTGATCGTCATCACTTGAGAAATCATCAACTTCGATCAAAGGGAAGTGCCAAAAACCGGCTAGTAGTTTCTCGCTTTCATTTTTCTCTAGTAAATATTGCCCACGGTCATTGCGTACAACTAAAGCCTTGAGATAAATTGGGAGGGGCTTTTTCTTGGGTTCTTTAATCGGATATACATCCATAGTCCCATTCTGATAGGCTGCACTAAAGTCCTTAACAGGACTTTCTTCTGGTCGAGGGTTAACTGGAGCCTCTATGTCAGACCCTAAATCCATCAGAGCTTGGTTAAAGTCACCTGGTCGTTTCGGGTCAATCAAGATTTCCATCATTGCCTGAAAAATTTTGCGATTGCTGGGAACTCCGATATCATGATTAACCTCAAACAAGCGTGCCAAAACCCGCATGACATTGCCATCAACCGCTGGCTCAGGCAAATTAAAAGCGATACTGGAAATAGCTCCCGCAGTGTAAGGGCCAATCCCTTTCAGGCAAGATATTCCTTCATAGGTATTTGGAAATTGCCCCCCAAAGTCAGTCATAATCTGCTGAGCTGCAGCCTGCATATTGCGCACTCGAGAATAATAGCCTAATCCCTCCCAAGCCTTCAACAAACGCTCTTCAGGAGCATTGGCCAGACTTTCAACTGTTGGAAACCAGTCCAAGAATCGTTCGTAATATGGAATAACTGTATCCACCCTGGTCTGCTGCAGCATGATTTCAGATACCCAGATGTGATAAGGATTTTTACTTCTCCGCCAAGGTAGTTCTCGCTTGTTTTCATCATACCAATTAAGGAGTTTCTCACGAAAAGAAATGATCTTCTCCTCTGGCCACATGACGATATCGTATTCTTTCAAATCTAACATATATCTAGTATAACATAGAAGCTTCTAACTGTCCTTTTCTCAGTACTAAAAAGCCTCTTCCCATGGGAAAGAGGACTAAATCTTATTGATGAACTGCTTGAGCTGCTGTGATAAGGGTCAACTTGTAAACATCATCTGCATTACATCCACGAGAAAGGTCGTTAACAGGCTTGTTCAAACCTTGCAAAACAGGTCCTACAGCCGCAAAACCACCGAGACGTTCTGCCATCTTGTACCCAATATTTCCGGCTTCGATACCTGGGAAGACAAAGACATTTGCTTGACCAGCTACATTACTTCCTGGAGCTTTAAGAGCTGCAGTTTCAGGAACAAAGGCAGCGTCAAATTGCAACTCACCATCAATCTCAAGGTCGGGACGCAAGTCGTGAGCAATTTTTGTAGCTTCCACTACCTTGTCAACACTTTCACCAAAACCTGAACCTTTAGTAGAATAGCTTAGCATAGCAATTTTAGGTTCAATACCAAACATCTTAGCTGTGATTGCTGAATTGATCGCAATTTCAGCCAAAGCTTCTGCATCTGGATTGATGTTAATGGCACAGTCTCCAAATAGGTAACGTTCCGTACCACGTACCATGAGGAAGGCACCTGAAGTACGAGTTACATTTGGACGAGTTTTAATGATTT
>CAUQPD010000068.1:0-5608 GCA_963519935.1 uncultured Streptococcus sp. | reverse complement strand
CTTTATTTAATGAAATCCTAAACTTTTCTTTTTCATAATAATCTCCCTAAAGAGGCCACCCAATCAGGTGGCTTTTTTGTTTGAAAAAACTCCTTAGAAAAGACTAAGGAGAAAGAATTATGTTTTCTTTTTTAGTTGTTGATTTCGATACTGTCTAGGTGTTAGGTAATAGTGCTGCTTAAATTGACGGTTGAAGTTTGAAAGGTTGGTGAAACCGACCTGGCTTGCAATTTCTTGAATACTGAGGTTGGTTTGGACGAGTTTCTCACAGGATTTCTCAAGACGTAACTGGAGCAGGTAGTCCATACAACTGGCTCCAGTATGTTGCTTGAAAATACTCATAAAGTGATTTTTACTATATCCAAATGTTGCAGCCAGTTGCTCAATATGAATGGCTTCTGAGTAGTGCTGTTCAAGGTAGCAAATCACTTCTTTTAGTTTTTGGTATTTTTGGTAGGTATCATCTGTATAGTGTCGATTGACATATCTATACTTAAAGAGAAGATGAAGCAATTCGTATAGTTTAGATTTTATGAGTAAATCGTAGTATATGCCTTTTTCTTCAAGGATAGAAAAGAGGGAAAGAAGGCAGGGTTGAATTTGATCATAGGCCTTATCGCCTGGTGATATTTGAGGAGTGAGGCAAAAGTGACCGGAGTGGAGGGGTTGGATATAGCGTTGGCTAAAGCTGTCAATTTGACTTCTCCCAAGATAATCTAGATGAATCCGAAAGCTGGTAGAAAGTAGTTCTTGATCTTTATGAGAATAGATAGCATGGAGAGAGGTCGGTTGGATAAGAAAAATATCTCCTTCACGACTTTCAAAGCGTTCTGAGTTGATATGAACGATGGCAGAACCCTTTGTAACATAAATAATCTCTAGTTCAGGATGACAATGATAGATTGTGTCAGGAGACGTTTTGGACAAGATTTGTTTTTCAAAATCATATGGGAAGTCAGATGGGTTATCTCGTAAGAAACGTGAACGGTCTGCCATGGTAAATCCTCCCAATATACTATTACTACTTTTATTATACCAAAAAAACTTCCTTATCTAGGAAGTTTTCGGGCTTTAAGCTTTCTTTTTCATATAAAAAATAGTAAGAACAAGTCCAATGAAGGCCAAAGCGATAGCGACATAAAAAGCTACACTATAATTTCCATTATTAGCCATTGCCATTTGAACAGCGACTTTGGGAGCGAAAAATGCTGCTAAAGAATATCCAGTGAAGACGATACCGTAGTTGACTCCCTGATTTGCAGGACCGTAATTTTCCATGACGATAGATGGGAAGACCCCCATAACACCACCAAAGCAGATACCAAGCCCAATAATTCCTAAGGTAAACCCGAATTGGCCAGGAACGATAGTTAGGGAGAATAAAGCTAGGACAATGACAGAATAGATAATCAATAAGGTCTTTGAACGACCGATTTTATCAGAAAGTGATCCCCAGATAAAACGACCACTAGAGTTTGCGATTGAATAAAGAGATACATAGAGAGCTGAAGTGCCTGCAGAGAGTCCAAACATTGATTGACCGATTGGTGATGCTTGAGAGGCAATCATCAAACCAGAAAAGGCGCCGACAAAAAACATGCTAATGATAATGTAAAACAGAGGACTTTGTAGCATTTGTTTCCAGTTTTTATTAGTAGGTCCTTGCTTAGTTTGTACTGGAGCTTTCCAGCCTGCTGGTTGGTAGCCAGTTGGAGCTGCCTTGATAAAGAAAATTGAACAGATAATAACAACAATATAGACTAGCCCGATTGTCCGAAAGGCGAAGAAGGCATCTTGTTGTTGAATGAGACTGCTTGCGACTGGAGAAGCAATAACCGCAGCAAATCCCATGCCGCCTGTCAGAATTCCAGAGGCTAAGCCACGTTTATCAGGGAAGAGGCGAAGGGAATTGGAGAGAGCACCTGAATAGGCAAAACCTTGACCAAGCCCAGCCATTAATCCATAGGTCAAATAAAGCATGGCTGGTGAATTGGCATAGCTGGTTAAGTAAAATCCGCTAGCAAATAGAAGAGCGCCGAGGGCGATGGTCCATTTTACATAACCTTTGTCAACTAAATAACCTCCTAGAATCATGGGGATAGGGCCGATTGCTGAGTTGATAGCAAATGCTAACATAATATCAGACATGGACCAACCTGTTGAGTTGCTAAGTGGTCCGGCAAAAACAGAAAAGGAATAGACGGCACCTGTGCAAAGAAGAATGGCTGTAGACGCGACTAAAATCCTCCAACGATTGAATGTCTCTTTCATAAAAACATCCTCCTTAAATGTATATTTTTTCACCAAGACTATATCATAGTTAAGGAAGCCGGTCAATAGTTTACGAAGATATTTTGTTAATTTTTTCACGAACTTGTACTAAAGTACGATAATCTGATAGAATAACACGGTCTTTATTATCAAGGATTTACAAGATTTTCTAAAGTAGTATAATGAAAGTAGATTAAATAAATGAAAGGGGTACCAAGATGAAACTAGTTGCTATCGTTGGAACCAATTCAGATCGCTCAACCAATCGGAAACTCTTGAAATTTATGCAAAAGCACTTTTCGGATAAAGCCGACATTGAGGTATTGGAAATCAAACAATTGCCAGCATTTAACGAACCTGAGGACAAGCAAGCGCCAGCTGAAGTTCAAGCTTTTTCAGAAAAAATTCTTGCCGCAGATGGTGTGATTATTTCAACACCTGAGTACGATCACACGATACCAGCACCTTTGGCCTCTGCTTTGGAGTGGATTGCCTATACCAGTCGTGCCTTAATCAATAAACCAACTATGATTGTAGGTGCTTCTCTTGGCTTGCTAGGAACATCTAGAGCGCAGGCACATTTACGTCAGATTTTAGATGCGCCGGAGCTTAAAGCGAGAGTTATGCCTGGTACAGAGTTCTTTCTAGGTCATTCTGAGCAAGTACTAGATGATGAGTGCCATTTAAATAATCCTGAAAAGGTTGCAGAACTAGAAGAACATTTTTCAGAGTTTCAAAATTTTGTTGAACTGACAAAAGCTTTAGTAAAACCTGAAGATACAAATCGTAAGAAATCATTCATCTGGGAAGAATGGTTGAAAGCATAGGTATTTCAAGAAAGGAGAACCATCCATGAAATTAGTAGCTATTGTTGGTACCAATGCCAAACAATCTTATAACCGTAGTTTGTTGCAATTTATGAAAAGACATTTTGCTTCAAAAGCGGATATTGAGATTTTAGAAATAACAGATGTACCGATGTTTAATGAAACGGATGATCAAACAGATACACCTATTATTCAGAAGTTTAATCAAGCTATTTCAAAAGCTGATGGTGTCATTATCTCGACACCCGAGCACAATCATACGATTCCATCAAGTTTGAATAGCTTGCTCGAGTGGTTGTCTTTTAACATTCATCCGCTAGACGGAAAGCCGACAATGATTGTCGGAGCTTCTTACGATATTCAAGGTTCTTCACGAGCCCAACTTCATCTTCGTCAGATTTTGGATGCTCCTGGGGTAAATGCAACAGTTATGCCAGGTAGTGAGTTTTTACTTGGTCGAGCGCATCGAGCATTTGATGATAATGGAGATTTGATTGATGAGCGAACCGTTGATTTCCTAGATAGTTGTTTTTATCGCTTCCTTCGCTTTGTATCCGTTGCAAACCAACTAAATCTTCCTGAAGAAGTCCGCTTTGAACCGGGGACTTACCATGTTACAACTGAAGGCCATAATGGTAAATTACCGATGGATGTCACGGTTTCTGAGGACCGTATTGAAAAAATCGAAATCGATTCTTCTGGAGAATCTTCAGGAATCGCAGATGTCGTCTTTACCCGTATTCCAGCAGAAATCATTGAGGGGCAGACCTTAAATGTTGATGCGGTGTCAGGTGCTTCTGTGACTTCAAATGGTGTCTTGGACGGGGTTGCGCGTGCAGTCAAACAAGCCGGTGCAAATCCAGATGTTTTACGCAAGCGTTCAAAAGCGCCATCTGCCCTAGATAAAGAAGATAAAACCTATCAGGCAGACGTTGTCATCGTCGGAGGCGGAGGAGCTGGTTTAGCTGCAGCGGCTGCAGTCTTACAAGCTGGGAAGAAGCCGATTATTGTTGAGAAATTTCCTGCAATTGGAGGAAATACTGTTCGTGCAGGTGGTCCAATGAATGCACCAGATCCAGCATGGCAAGGAACCTTCACAGCTCATCCAGGTGAGGCACATACGCTTCAAGAATTGATTGCGACAGATGAATCAACGATTGATTCAGAATATTTAGAGGACTTTAGAGCCTTGAAAGTTGAGGTTGAACAGTATTTGCAGAACCCGAGCTATTTGTTCGATTCTACCTTGCTCTATCGTATCCAAACCTATATCGGTGGGAAACGAAAAGATTTACAAGGAAATGAAATTCATGGCCAATACGATTTGGTTTCTGTATTAACCGAACGAGCCCTAGAGTCTGTTCGTTGGTTGGAAGACATCGGTGTTGAATTTGTTCGTAGTGAAGTGACAATGCCAGTTGGAGCCCTTTGGCGTCGTGGCCATAAGCCGGTTCAACCAATGGGGTATGCCTTTATATCCGTCCTACAAAAATATGTTCTAGAACATGGTGGCAAGATTTTGACAGATTCTCCAGTTAAAGAATTGCTTGTAAAAGACGGGGCTGTCAAGGGTGTCAGAGCAGAAGGTCGAAACGGTCAAACCATCATTGTCAATGCAGATGCCGTTGTTCTAGCTTCTGGAGGATTTGGTGCCAATACAAAGATGCTACAAAAATACAATACCTACTGGACTGAAATTGCAGATGATATTGCTACATCTAATACACCAGCTGTAACAGGAGATGGTATTCTTTTAGGGCAAAGTGTAGGTGCAGATTTAGTGGATATGGGCTTTAGTCAAATGATGCCAGTATCCGATCCAGTGACAGGAGCTCTTTTCTCAGGACTTCAAGTTCCTCCAGCAAACTTCATCATGGTAAATACTGAAGGTAAGCGCTTTGTAGATGAGTACGGTAGCCGAGACAAGCTATCTCAAGCGGCGATTGATAATGGAGGCTTGTTCTATCTAATCGCAGATGAACGTATCAAGGAAACTGCCTACAATACTAGCCAAGAAAAAATCGATGCCCAAGTCAAAGCAGGTACTCTCTATCGTGCAGATACGATAGAAGAGTTGGCGGTTCAGATTGGTGTAAATCCACAAGTTCTAGTGGAAACGATTAAGAATTACAATTCCTATGTAGATGCAGGTTTTGATCCTGAATTTAATAAAGGTAGTTTTGATCTCAAGTGTGAGGTTGCGCCATTTTACGCAACACCAAGAAAACCAGCCGTTCACCATACAATGGGTGGACTCAAGATTGATACTTTAACACACGTTTTGAATGAAAACGGTCAGATTATCCCTGGTTTGTATGCTGCCGGAGAAGTCGCAGGTGGACTCCATGCAGGTAACCGTCTAGGAGGAAATTCGCTTACGGATATCTTTACTTTTGGACGTATTGCAGGTCAAACAGCTGTTAAAGAAAATTGTTAGTGATTGATTTAAAAATTAAGGGAATTTTAAGTCTCCTTGTGTATTATATAATCATTAAATAAAGACCTCCTAA
>CAUQPD010000067.1:0-5704 GCA_963519935.1 uncultured Streptococcus sp. | reverse complement strand
CCTTGCAAATCGCAGCAGAACTTGGTTTGCTGGTTCAGGAAGAGGCCTTTGATACGTGGTATGGTGGTAAGAAACCTTATGACTACGGACGTTTCTTTGAAAAAGACGCTACTCACCCAGAAGCTAGAAAAGGTGAAAAATGGTCTGACTACGATCTTCGTACCATGGTCGAAAGAGATAAAAATAACCCAGCTGTCTTCATGTGGTCTATCGGAAACGAAATCGGTGAAGCCGATGGAAAGGCTCACTCTCTTGCAACGGTTAAACGCTTAGTAAAAGTGATTAAAGATGTTGATACTACACGTTATGTTACTATGGGAGCAGATAAGTTCCGCTTTGGTGATGGTAGCGGTGATCATGAGAAAATTGCTAATGAACTGGATGCAGTTGGTTTCAACTATTCAGAAGACAACTACAAGAAACTTCGTGCGAAACATCCAAACTGGTTGATTTATGGTTCAGAAACATCTTCTGCAACCCGTACACGCGGTAGCTATTATCGTCCTGAAAGTGAATTAAAACATAGTAACGGACCTGAACGTCATTACGAACAGTCTGACTATGGTAATGACCGGGTTAACTGGGGTAAAACGGCAACAGATTCATGGACCTTTGACCGTGACAACGCTGGCTATGCTGGACAGTTTATCTGGACAGGTACGGACTATATCGGTGAGCCTACACCATGGCACAACCAAAACCAAACTCCTGTTAAGAGCTCTTACTTTGGTATCGTAGATACAGCTGGTATTCCAAAAAATGACTTTTATCTCTACCAAAGCCAATGGGTTTCTGCCAAGAAGAAACCGATGGTACACCTTCTTCCTCACTGGAACTGGGAAAATAGAGAATTAGCAGACAAAGTTGCTGACTCAGAAGGTAAGATCCCAGTTCGTGCCTACTCAAACGCTGCAAGTGTTGAATTGTTCTTGAACGGTCAATCTCTCGGTGTTAAAAAGTTCAACAAAAAACAAACTAGTGATGGTCGTACCTACCAAGAAGGTGCCAATGCTAAGGAACTCTATCTTGAGTGGAAGGTTGCTTACCAACCAGGTACCTTAGAAGCAGTAGCTCGTGATGAAGCTGGTAAAGAAATTGCACGTGACAAGATTACCACTGCAGGTCAACCTGCAGGTGTTCGTCTCATCAAGGAAGAACACGCAATCGCTGCAGATGGAAAAGACTTGACTTACATCTACTATGAAATCGTAGACAGCCAAGGAAATGTGGTACCAACTGCCAATAATTTGGTTCGTTTCCAATTGCATGGACAAGGTCAACTGGTTGGTGTTGATAATGGGGAACAAGCCAGCCGTGAACGCTACAAGGCACAACCTGATGGTTCTTGGATCCGCAGAGCCTTTAACGGTAAAGGGGTTGCCATTGTTAAATCAACTGAGCAAGCAGGTAAATTCACCCTTACTGCCCACTCTGATCTCTTGAAATCGGACCAAGTCACTGTCTTTACAGGTAAGAAAGAAGGACAAGAAAAAACTGTTTTAGGTACAGAAGTACCAAAAGTACGTACTGTTATTGAGAAAGAGCCAAAAATGCCGAAGACAGTCGGTTTTATCTACAGTGATGGCAGTCGTGAAAAACGTCCAGTCACTTGGTCTTCAGTTGATGTGAGCCAAGCAGGAGTTGTGACTGTTAAAGGTATGGCAGACGGACGCGAAGTTGAGGCCCGTGTCGAAATTCTAGCAATCGCAAATGAGCTTCCAACTGTTAAGCGTGTTGCTCCAGGAACAGACTTGAGCGCTGTTGATAAATACGTTTCTATTGCTGTTACGGATGGAAGCGTACAAGAATACGAAGTTGATAAGTGGGAGATTTCGGAAGCAGATAAAGCTAAACTGTCAGTTGCAGGATCACGTATTCAAATGACTGGTCAACTGGGTGGTGAGACTATTCACGCTACCCTTGTGGTAGAAGAAGGCAATGCTGCAGCACCTGTAGTACCAACTGTAACCGTTGGTGGTGAAGCCGTTACAGACCTTACTAGTCAACATCCAATGCAATATCGAACTCTTGCTTACGGTGCATCCTTGCCAGAAGTTGTAGCAAGTGCTGAAAATGCGGATGTTACTGTAGTCCAAGCAAGTGCAGCAAACGGCATGCGTGCAAGCATCTATGTTCAACCAAAAGATGGTGGACCTCTTCAAACCTATGCAATTCAATTCCTTGAAGAAGCACCGAAAATTGACCACTTGAGCCTACAAGTAGAGCAAGCTGACGGTCTTAAAGAAGACCAAACGGTGAAATTGTCTGTCCTTGCACACTATCAAGACGGAACACAAGCAGTTTTACCAGCAGATAAAGTGGCCTTCTCTACAAGTGGTGAAGGGGAAGTCGCGGTTCGTAAAGGAATGCTTGAGTTGCATAAGCCAGGAACAGTCTCTCTCAAAGCAGAATATGAGGGGGCTACAGGTCAAATCGATCTCACGATCCAGGCCAATACTGAGAAAAAAGTAGCCCAATCTATCCGCCCAGTAAATGTAGTCACAGATTTACATCAAGAACCAAGCCTTCCAGCTACAGTGACAGTAGAGTATGACAAAGGTTTCCCTAAAGCCCACAAAGTCACTTGGCAAGCCATTCCAAAAGAAAAACTCGACCACTATCAAACCTTTGAAATTCTAGGTAAAGTTGAAGGTCTGGATCTTGAAGCGCGTGCTAAAGTATCTGTAGAAGGCATCGTTTCAGTTGAAGAAGTCAGTGTGACAACTCCAATTGCAGAAGCACCACAATTACCAGAAAGCGTTCGTACCTACGATTCAAATGGCCACGTTTCATCAGCTAAAGTTACTTGGGATGCGATTCGTCCAGACCAATACGCCAAGGAAGGTGTCTTTACAGTTAATGGTCGCCTAGAAGGTACGCAATTAACAACTAAACTTCATGTTCGCGTATCTGCTCAAACTGAGAAGGGAGCAAACATTTCTGACCAATGGACCGGATCAGAATTGCCACTGGCCTTTGCTTCAGACTCAAATCCAACTGATCCTGTTTCAAACGTCAACGATAAATTGATTTCCTTTAATGACCGCCCAGCTAATCGTTGGACAAACTGGAACCGTACTAATCCAGAAGCTTCAGTTGGTGTCCTATTCGGAGATTCAGGTATTTTGAGCAAACGTTCAGTTGATAATCTAAGTGTCGGATTCCACGAAGACCACGGAGTTGGTGTACCGAAGTCTTATGTGATTGAATATTATGTCGGTAAGACCGTTCCAACAGCCCCTAAAAACCCTAGCTTTGTAGGTGAGGAAAACCATGCCTTTAACGATCCTGCAAACTGGAAAGAGGTAAGCAATCTCAAAGCACCAGCTCAATTAAAAGCTGGAGAAATGAATCATTTCAGCTTTGATAAAGTTGAGACCTATGCGGTTCGCATTCGTATGGTTCGACTTGATAGCAAGAAAGGAACGTCTATCACAGAAGTACAAATCTTTGCGAAACAAGTTGCGGCAGCCAAACAAGGACAAACAAGAATCCAAGTTGACGGTAAAGACTTAGCAAACTTTAACCCTGATTTGACTGACTACTACCTTGAGTCAGTAGATGGAAAAGTTCCTGCAGTAACAGCAAGTGTCAGCAACAATGGTCTCGCTACCGTCGTTCCAAGCGTTCGTGAAGGTGAGCCAGTTCGTGTTATCGCGAAGGCTGAAAATGGGGACATCCTAGGAGAATACCGTCTACACTTTACAAGCAATAAAGACTTGCTCTCTCGTAAACCAGTTGCCGCGGTCAAACAAGATCGCTTGCTACAAGTAGGGCAACCGCTTGAATTGCCAACTAAGGTTCCTGTTTACTTCACAGGTAAAGACGGTTACGAAACAAAAGACTTGGCAGTGGAATGGGAAGAAGTTCCAGCAGAAAATCTGACTAAAGCAGGCCAATTTACTGTTCGAGGTCGTGTCCTTGGTAGTGATCTTGTTACTGAGTTCACTGTACGAGTGACAGACAAACTTGGTGAAGCTCTTTCAAATAACCCAGAGTATGATGAAAATAGTAACCGCGCCTTTGCTTCAGCCACTAACGACATTGATAGAAACTCCCATGACCGTGTGGACTATCTCAATGACGGAAATCATTCAGAAAATCGTCGTTGGACAAACTGGTCTCCAACACCATCTTCTAATCCAGAAGTATCAGCAGGTGTGATCTTCCGTGAAAATGGTAAGATTGTAGAACGGACTGTAGCGCAAGCCAAACTTCACTTCTTTGCAGATAGTGGTACAGATGCCCCATCTAAACTCGTTTTGGAACGTTATATTGGCCCAGAGTTTGAAGTGCCAACCTACTATTCAAACTACCAAGCCTACGACGCAGATCATCCATTCAACAATCCAGAAAATTGGGAAGCTGTTCCTTATCGTGCGGATAAAGACATTGCAGCTGGTGATGAAATCAACGTAACATTTAAAGCTGTCAAAGCCAAAGCCATGAGATGGCGTATGGAGCGTAAAGCAGACAAGAGCGGTGTTGCGATAATTGAGATGACCTTCCTTGCACCGAGTGAATTGCCTCAAGAAAGTACCCAATCAAAAATTCTTGTAGATGGAAAAGAACTTCCTGACTTCGCTGAAGATCGTCAAGACTACCAAATCACCTATAAAGGTCAACGTCCAAAAGTCTCAGTCGAAGAAAGTAATCAAGTAGCTTCAACAGTTGTAGATAGTGGAGAAGACAGCCTTCCAGTACTTGTTCGTCTTGTTTCAGAAAGTGGAAAACAAGTCAAGGAATACCGTATCCAGTTGACTAAGGAAAAACCAGTTTCTGAGAAGACTGTTGCTGCTGTACAAGAAGATCTTCCAAAACTCGAATTTGTTGAAAAAGATTTGGCCTACAAGACAGTTGAGAAAAAGGATTCAACGCTGTATCTAGGAGAAACTCGTGTAGAACAAGAAGGAAAAGTTGGTAAGGAACGGATCTTCACAGCGGTTAATCCTAGTGGAAGTAAGGAAGAAAAACTCCGTGAAGTGGTAGAGGCACCGACAGACCGCATCGTCTTGGTTGGAACTAAACCAGGAACTTCCCTTCCAGAAGATGAAGTGAAGAACCTAGTCCTTAACAGACCAGAACTTGTAATCGAAGAAGAAACAATTGATTTCAAGGTTCAGGAACAAAAGAATGATCAGCTTCCAGCGGGTCAAACTCGTGTTCTCCAAGAAGGTCAAAAAGGTATCCGTGTTCACTTGATCGAAGTTGAAAATGGCAAGCGAACTGAAAAAGAAAGCTATGATAAAGTCATGGCTCAAGATCGCATTGTAGAAGTTGGTACGGCTAGTGAAACAACTAAACCAGTACCTCAAGAATCTACAAAACCACAAGTATCAGAAAAAGCAGATACAAAAGAAATTGTTTCAAGTGAAGCTAGTCATGTTCAAGAAGAACAGTTACCAAATACAGGAAGTGCAGAAAGTCAAGCAGCTCTAGCAGCAGGTTTAGCTCTTCTTGGCTTGAGTGCAGGTCTAGTGGCCACTAAAGGTAAAAAAGAAGACTAGAATGAATCAGTATTTCTTCTAATTGTATCTCAGAAAGACCAGGGAAACCTGGTCTTTTTAATGGGTAGAAGTATTCCCTCTAGAGCAATTTAACGTTTAAGAAATCAGATACCCAAAATGATAAAAACATTATCTGGTATCGAAAACGAGATGAACTTATTTTTTAAAAAATAGCGGTAAAATATACCAGATTCTGT
>CAUQPD010000066.1:0-5934 GCA_963519935.1 uncultured Streptococcus sp. | reverse complement strand
ACGGTTTGATACGGTGCAACATACGTGGGAATGGAATAGCTTCACGGATGTGTTTGGTTCCAGCTGCGAAAGTGACCATACGCTCGATACCGATACCAAATCCACCATGTGGTACTGTGCCGTATTTACGAAGGTCAAGGTAGAATTCATATTCTGTACGATCCATGCCCAGTTCTTCCATCTTAGCCACAAGAGCATCGTAGTCTTCCTCACGCATAGAACCACCGATGATTTCTCCGTAACCTTCTGGTGCAAGCAAGTCTGCACAAAGCACGCGCTCTGGATTTCCAGGAACTGGTTTCATGTAGAAGGCCTTGATAGCTGCTGGGTAGTTCATGACAAATGTTGGCACACCAAAGTGGTTTGAAATCCATGTTTCGTGTGGTGAACCAAAGTCATCTCCATGTTCCAAATGCTCGTAGTCAGCATCTTCATCGTTTTCATGCTCTTGCAAGAGGTCAATGGCTTGATCGTAAGTAATGCGTTTGAATGGCTCTGCAATGTAGCGTTTCAAAAGCTCTGTATCACGTTCCAAGGTTTCCAAGGCTTGAGGCGCACGATCCAAAACGCCTTGAAGAAGAGCTTTCACATAAGCTTCTTGCAAGTCAAGTGACTCATCGTGTGTCAAGTAAGAGTACTCCGCATCCATCATCCAGAACTCAGTCAAGTGACGGCGTGTTTTCGATTTTTCAGCACGGAATACTGGACCAAAGTCAAAGACACGACCAAGAGCCATAGCCCCTGCTTCTAGGTAAAGCTGACCTGATTGGCTCAAGTAGGCTGGTGTTCCAAAGTAGTCTGTTTCAAAGAGTTCTGTTGAATCTTCTGCTGCATTTCCTGAAAGGATTGGGCTATCAAACTTCATGAAGCCGTTCTTATCGAAAAACTCATAAGTTGCATAGATGATAGCGTTACGGATTTGCATCACCGCTACTTGCTTACGAGAGCGGAGCCACAAGTGACGGTTGTCCATCAAGAAGTCTGTTCCGTGTTCTTTTGGTGTGATTGGGTAGTCTTGAGATTCACCAATCACTTCGATGTCTGTAATATCCAACTCATAGCCAAACTTAGAACGTTCGTCTTCTTTGACAATTCCTGTCACATAAACAGAAGTTTCTTGGCTCAAGCGTTTGATGACATCAAACTTCTCAAGTCCCACTTCTTCACCAAATTTTTCTACAAAGTTTGGTTTAAAGGCTACACCTTGGAAGAAGGCTGTTCCATCACGCAATTGCAAGAAGGCAATTTTCCCTTTTCCAGATTTGTTGGCAACCCAGGCCCCGATGGTCACTTCTTGACCAACGTAGTCTTTTACATCGATAATTGTTACACGTTTTGTCATAATCTATCTTCCTTTTTTCGTTTAACTTGTCCGAAGACATCATTACCCACTATTTTACCATAAATAGACAGCGATAGCTAGGTTCTACTAGAGAAAAATCGCGAGATTTTCGTTACAAAAATCTTCGCTAAAACAGCGAAGATTCTAAGTTTTATTTTTCCATAAACTGATGCAAACGGCGAATAGCTTCTTTCAAAGTATCCAAGTCTGTGGCATAGCTGAGACGAACATTTTCTGGTGCTCCAAATCCAGCTCCTGTAATCAAGGCCAGTCCGACTTCTTCGAGAATAGCTGTTGTAAACTCTGTCACATCGGTATACCCCTTCATCTCCATCGCTTTTTTAACATTTGGGAAGAGATAGAAGGCTCCTTGGGGCTTGACAACTTCGAATCCTGGCACTTGGCACAAGAGAGGATAAATGGTATTCAAACGTTCTTCAAAGGCTTGACGCATGGTTTCAACAGAGTCTTGCGGTCCAGTCAGCGCCTCAATCGTTGCATATTGAGATACTGCTGTCAGATTTGAAGTCGTTTGTCCTGTCAATTTGCTCATAGCAGCGATAATTTCAGGATTTCCCACAGCATAACCTACCCGCCAACCAGTCATGGCATAGGCCTTAGATACACCGTTAATTACAATGGTTTGCTTGCGAATGGCTTCTGACAGACTAGAAATTGGAACAAATTCGTTCCCGTTATAAACCAGACGTCCATAAATATCATCTGCTAAGATAAGGACATCATGCGCAACAGCCCAATTTCCAATAGCCATGAGTTCCTCACGAGAGTAAATCATACCGGTCGGATTCGATGGCGAATTGAGAACCAAGACCTTGGTTTTATCTGTTCGGGCTGCTTCTAGCTGCTCTACTGTTACTTTAAAGTGATTATCTTCCTTGGCCTGGACAAAGACTGGCACACCTTCTGCCATCTTGACCTGGTCTCCATAGCTGACCCAGTATGGTGTAGGGATGATGACTTCATCACCTGGATTGACCACAGCCATAAAGAAGGTGTAGAGAGAGAACTTGGCACCAGTGGCAAAAGTAACTTCGTTGGCTGCTACGGAATACCCATAGTGGCGTTCAAAATAGGTATTAACCGCCGCTTTTAACTCTGGTAGGCCTGAAGCAACTGTATAGAAGGAAGCTCGTCCATCTCGAATCGCTTCTACCGCTGCCTCCTGAATATTTTCAGGAGTATGAAAATCAGGCTGTCCCAAGGTTAAGAAAAGAACATCCTTTCCCTGAGCTTTTAATGCTTTGGCTCTTGCATCACTAGCTAGAGTGACGCTTTCTTCCATTTCTAGTACACGTTTGGATAGTTTCATATGCCCTCCTTATTGGATCACTGCTCCTGTTTCAAAGTCAACCAGATAGTACTGGTTTCCTGACTTAACTTCCCAAATCGGCTTGTCCTGATAGCGACCAAAAGTAATCTTGTCAATGTCGCTAGCTCCTTTTTCCCTCGAAATCGTCACTGCCTTGTCTTGAGAAATCCCCTTATCAAGCTGATAAACATAAATCTTGTGGTCATTCTTTTCAATCAGTACGGCAATGGCCTCTTGCTTTTTATTATGTCCCAAAACGCTGTAATAACCTTCTAGTCCATTATAAAAATCAACCTGATCTGCCTTTTCCAATTCTGCATACTGCTTGGCCAGTTTTTCTCCCTCAAGTCTAGCATCTTGATAGGGTTTCATGCTGAGTGATATCAGATAAAGGAATGAAGTCGTCATGACTAGTACTACCAGAGCAATGCCGATTCCATATTGTATAAGTAGCTTGTTTTTTGCTTTTTTCTGTCTTAGTTTCACTCGTCTATTTTACCATCTCTCCTTCTTTATTACAAGTGAAGACGGGAACATTCTAAGATTCTTTTCCTATAAAATGTAAGTTCTTGTTTTTCTCTCTCATTATTGATAAAATAGCCTTATGAAACAATATTTGAAAGAGAAAATTTCCGATAATCAATTAGACTTAAAAACAGCTATCGTCCTCAATAAAGCCATACGAACTTTTAAACCTTATGAAGCCAAGGCTGCTAAAGAACACGGGCTAACACCCACCCAATTTTCAGTTTTGGAAACCCTCTATAGCAAGGGGGAACTACGCATTCAGGATTTGATTGAAAAAATGCTAGCCACTTCTGGAAACATGACTGTTGTCATTCGAAATATGGTTCGAGATGGGTGGATTTCTAGAACTTGTGACCCAAAAGATCGTCGATCCTTTTTCCTGAAATTAACACCTGCAGGACGCAGAAAAATCGAAGAGGTTCTTCCTGACCATATCGATTCTATCGTAGAAGCACTCAGCATCTTGGAAGATGGCGAAAAGGAAGACTTAATCCACATTTTAAAAAAATTTAAAAATTTGTGAGCAAAATTATTGCTAATTAGTATCATTTGTTGTAACATAGATGGTAACAAAAGGGCTCGCTCTTTGAATTTTAAACTAAAGGAGACACATCATGTCTAAAAAAGTACTATTTATCGTCGGTTCACTTCGCCAAGGTTCTTTCAACCACCAAATGGCCCTTGAAGCTGAAAAAGCACTTGCTGGAAAAGCAGAAGTTAGCTATCTTGATTACTCAGCTGTTCCTCTCTTCAGCCAAGATTTGGAAGTTCCAACTCATCCAGCTGTAGCTGCTGCTCGTGAAGCAGTTCTCGCTGCGGATGCTATCTGGATCTTCTCTCCAGTCTACAACTTCTCTATCCCTGGAACAGTGAAAAACTTGCTTGACTGGCTATCTCGTGCCCTTGACTTGTCTGATACACGTGGCGCTTCTGCCCTTCAAGACAAGTTTGTCACCGTATCATCTGTAGCCAATGCAGGTCACGATCAACTCTTCGCTATTTACAAAGACCTCTTGCCATTTATCCGTACACAAGTCGTTGGTGATTTCACTGCTGCACGTGTCAATGACTCTGCTTGGGCAGACGGAAAATTGGTGTTAGAAGAAGCAACTGCTTCATCACTTGCAAAACAAGCGGACGACCTTCTTGCAGCCATCAACTAATCCAGCAAAAACCAGCTCGAATGAGCTGGTTTTATGCTTGTTTAACAAAGACGAGTTCTAAATCATTTGATAAATCAGGTCGGTAGTCAAAACCTGCAAAACTGAGCTTGCGAGCTTGTTCGACTGTTTGGACTTGCCCCTCTATCAAGGCGGTCAAAAAGGCGCCACGGGCTTTTTTTGAAATAGTTGAGTGGATTTTCAACTGACCTGCCTTATCCTCCATAAATTTGAAGGTCACCATCTTTTCTCTAATTTCCTTCGAAAATACGGTTTCAAACTCTGATGATAGGAGGGAGAATATCAAGTTCTCATCTTGTAGGGCCTCATCGTAGGCTGACTTCCAATGACTCTTTAAAGTCTTACCAGCTACTTTTAACTTCATCAGAAAGTCCAAACGGTGAGGAGCCATGGGCGACAAGGCGGGGACAACACCGTATAAAGCCGAGGTAATCAGGACATGATTTTCAAGATAAGTTCGTTCAGTCTCGGTTAACTCATCTCGTTTGATGTGGCGATACATGAGACCATCGAAAAGTTTCAAAGCTGGATAATGTTTAGCCCTGTAATTTTTTAGAGCTTGAATATGAGCGTACTCTTCTTCAGCTTTCTCGGCAGATACCTTATAAAAAGTCTCTAATTCACTAGCTGAGTAATGCGCCAGTGAGTCAAGGACTGCCTGACTTTCTTCCCTCAAAGGGAGCGCTTCGATAAAAGGATGGTCTGTGTTCATTTCTTTTGCTGTTGGGATTAAAATTTTCATATTGTTAGTGTAGCATATTTTTCAATCACGACCAAGAATTTCATCTTAAAAACCTCGGTTCACACCGAGGTTTCTCTGTTTATTTTGGCCATCCTAACCAGATAGCCACGAGAACAAGGGCTGTGCCAGCTAAGCTTGTTAAGATAGATAAGAATTTATCTTTTTTCTCCTTGAACTGAGAAAACCTATTTTTATACTCAATGAAAATCAAAGAGCAAACTAGGAAGCTAGCCGCAGGCTGTACTTGAGTACGGCAAGGCGACGCTGACGTAGTTTGAAGAGATTTTCGAAGAGTATTATTGTACTTTAAAGGTCTTGAGATAATTATCTTTTCCAACTTGACCTTCGAAGGATTGGCCATTTTCGAGGTAAGGAAGGTCGTCTGACACTGAAGCCCTGACCTTATAAATCTTGCCATCAACTTTAAAGAAGTAGACGGTATCCCCCTTGATGACAGCTGATTTAAGGTCAGAAACCACTCCCTTGATACTTTCTACCGTTTCATTATCCAGCTCTAGGTCGTTTTTATTGGCATACTTGCTGAGGAGTTCATCTACCGTAGTTGCTACGATAACGTTTTGGTACTCCACGGCATCGACCAATGCATACTCCTTGACCAAGCCTGCATTGTCCTTTAAGCCCATGATATAGAGCGGTTTGTCATTGAGATTAACAAGGATAGGGAAGGTAGCCTTGTAGGCCTTCTCTTGCACTGCTCCTTCTGCGGAAGCACGGGCTGATTCTTCGGTTGCTGAAGCTAGATTGTACTTGGTGATTTCACCAGTGCGCATATTTTCAAGGATAAATCCTA
>CAUQPD010000065.1:0-6045 GCA_963519935.1 uncultured Streptococcus sp. | reverse complement strand
GCTCTTAAAAAATAATTAGATTCGGAGAGGACCAAAAGGTCTTCTCATTTTTAATTTTTTCAATGAAACAATCTGGGGAGAGAAATATTTTAAAAAGTGCTGAAAAAGGCTTGACAAAGGGATTGGGGGGAGATATACTTAATGTGATAAATTTTAAATAATGAGGAGACACAAGATGTCAAGAATAAAGCGTTATAAACATGATCGAAAAAAAGCTATCAAGCTAGAGAAACTTGCTTTGCTTGGTCTAGCAGCTGTGACGGTTGGTCTGGCTGGAGCAAGCCTTGCACAGGCAGAGGAAACGGTAGCAGAAACACCAAAAACCCTAGTTGATACCCCAGAAGCTAAGGAAAAGGAGCAAACAGCAGAAAAGAATACGGACTCTACTAAGGAAACTTCTAATCAACTACCAGATAAAGAAAAGAAGATAGTTGAGGGAGAGAAACCTGCTTTGCAAACAGTCACCTTTGATGTGGTTGAAGTATATCACTATTTCCAAGCTGGTGGTCGAGGGACTGATGAATTGTCCCGAAAAACAATCACTCTCAAGCCAGGAGAAAGCTACACCTTAAAGGCCAATACCTATAAGGATTTTGAGCTTGATGATTATAAGAAAGGCTATGATTATAAGGAAAATCTTAAGAATATCGGCAGAACCATAACCAATGACGGCTCTGAGCAAATCCAAGAGGAGTATATCATCACCTTCAAAGAAATTATCAGAGAGGTTCCAAACCCTACAGACTCGACCAGCCCAGATATTTATGCTAGTAAGATAAGCCATGATACAACCGTGATGGTATATCATCTTATAGATTGGGATGAGCAGAATTGGAAAGGACAGAGAGGGTTGACGAGAACTTATAGACTTCCCCTCGGGAAACGTTTTGACCCTAAAGACCTTGTAAATCCTGCATATGGAACCTTGTTGAAGTATAGAGTGTCTGATACTGCTGTAGGGGTTGTAGCAGCACGTGTATACTACAAATCTCACCCCAAAGAGACCCTCGTTTCCCCTACAAGCAATGTTTCTGTTTCTCTAACAGGAGCAGATGTTGCAGCGGTTGATAAGATTGTTGCGGACAAGGTTTTAGATACCACTATTCTGGCTAAACTCCCAGCAGAACTTCCAGCCAAAAATGTTGAACTTTACGATGTTAAGACTCAAAAGGCAGATGGTAGTTTTGTACAAATTTCAGGAGAAGCAACTGTAACGATACCTGTGGATCCTAGTCGTAAAGTAGGAAAGGTTATCTACTTCTTACCAGAAACAGGAGCAGTTGAGGAACTGCCGTTTGAATTGAGTGCTGATGGAAAATATGTTCATTTCAAAGTTTCTCACTTCTCAAATTATGGGGTTGTTTATCAATCTCAAAACACTGAGAAACCAAATCCACAGCCAGATCCAGCACCACAGCCGAACCCAGCACCGCAACCAGATCCAGCACCGCAGCCGAATCCTGCACCGCAACCAGATCCAGCACCGCAGCCGAATCCTGCACCTCAACCAGATCCAGCACCACAGCCGAATCCGGCACCGCAACCAGATTCAGCACCACAGCCGAATCCTGCACCACAACCGGAACTAAACCTGAAACCTCAGGATAATGGTAAGAATAAGGATTCTAGGAGTCTGTCTGAGGGGACGAAAAAAATTGAAGATGTGAAGTCTGATCCATCTAAGAAAGAAATAGAAAAGACTGAAGATAAAGAAAAAGCTTTACCAAAAACAGGAGAAAGTAGTAGTCTTTTAGGCCCAGTTGGAGCAGTATTACTAGGAATGATGACGCTCCTTAAATTCTCTTTCAAGAAGAAAAGAAACTAGTGTTTATTAAAAAAGTTGAATAAAACCTTCATGCTCTGTTAAACTATGGGGATGGCTTATATACTAAAACGCATAAAATCAGGTTAAAAGTAGCCATAATTTTATGCGTTTTTACTATTTAAAGAGTTTCATCTAGTTTCGTTTATATTTCTATTAACGTTTAGACCAGGTACGTTTCATAAAGAGTAGCAAAATTGGGTAGATCTCTAAGCGACCTGCAATCATTGCAAAAGAGAGCAGGAGTTTAGAGATGGGACTGAAGATGGCAAAACTCGAGGTTGTACCTAGAATTGGTCCGATATTGTTAAAACAGCTGAAGACAGCACTGGTCACGACTAGAAAATCATTGCTATCAAGACTGACGATAAAGATGAGTGACAATAAAATCATAGCATAGATCACAAAATACTTGAGAATCTTGTGTTGGGTATCCTTATCAATCACTGTTTTATTGACATGGAGAGTCAAGACACGGTGAGGAGATAAGATGGACAAAATTTGATTTTTAGCAATTTTTGTGAGGATCAGTCCACGGATAATTTTGAGACCACCTGCTGTTGACCCAGCTGAGCCACCGATTGCCATGAGGAAGAGGAGGATAAATTGGGAGAAGAGGGGCCAGTTGGTAATATCTCCGTAACCAAAACCTGTTGTCGTGATGATATTGGAGACCTGGAAGAAGGCCATTTCAACACTTTTAGAAACCCCTTGGTAGAGGTGGAGCGTATTAAGAGTAATCAAGCCTGTAGAAACTAGGACAATGATGATATATGCTCGTAGTTCTTCATCTCCAAAGAAAGCCTTAACCCGACGGAGCATGAGGTAGTAGTAGAGATTGAAGTTAACCCCAAAAACCAACACTCCGATACTAACTAGATAGGTGATGAGTGAGCTACCGTAGTGGGCAATTCCGTCGTTATAGACGGTAAAGCCCCCAGTTCCTGCTGTTCCCATAGCGATGACAAAACTATCATAGAGGGGCATGCCTGCTAAGTAGTAGATAACCACAAAAAGGGAGAAGAGAGCCAGATAAAGCAGATAGAGAATTTGGGCAGTGTTTTTTAGCTTGGATACGACCTTGCCAAAGACAGGTCCAGGGACCTCAGCCTTCATCACCTCCAAGTGGCTATTCTTAGCATTGTCCATAATGGCAAGTGCAAAGACGAGTACCCCCATCCCTCCGATCAAGTGGGTGAAACTTCGCCAGAAGAGGAGGGAACGAGTGAGAACGGAAACATCGTTCAGAATAGTTGCTCCTGTAGTTGTAAATCCAGAACTGATTTCAAAGAAGGCATCGATGATGCTGGGGATTTGTCCTGAAAAGACAAAGGGGAGGCCACCAAAGAAAGACCATAGAATCCAACAGAGGGCAACAATTAAGACTCCTTCCTTGGCATAAATCCGTTGATTTTTCGGTTTCCGTAAAACACCTAGACCACCAAGAAGGACTAAAATTCCAATCGTAGAAAAGAGAGCGATAAATACTTGACTGGATTCTTGGTAATAGATTGCTACACTAACAGGGACTAGGAGAAGAACAGCCTCAATCAAGAGAAGTTTTGAGAGGAGGTAACGAATCATGTTTTTATTCATTTTTTACCTCTCGATCAAGTCATAAATTTTGGTGATGTTCGGCAATAAGGTCGTCACGAGCAACTTGTCACCCACCTCAAGCATATCCTCTCCAGTAGGGAAGATTGTTTTTCCTTTTCGGATAATGGCTGCGATGAGAACCTCTTTTTTCAATTTCAACTGTGATAGAGGTTTGGCAGTCATTTTATTAGCTTCCTTGATTTGGAATTGGAGAGTTTCAATTTGACCGTTTGCTAGATGGTGCATGGCTTGAAGATCTGAATACTGAGCGTTTACTCGACCACGGATAAAGTGCATAATGGTATCCACTGCGATGCTTTTTGGTGTGATGATACTTGAAAAATCAGGCGCGTGGATAATCTCTAGAAGGCTTGTTCGGTTGACCTTGGTGATATTTTTATGGACGCCAACACGGTCAAGAAACATAGAGGTGATGATATTTTCCTCATCAACCCCAGTCAAGGTTGCGACTGCATCATAGTGGGGAGCACTTTCTTCAAGCAGAATATCTTTTGCAGTTCCATCTCCTTGGACAATATAGAGATTGGGGAACTTTTCGCTGAAGAAACGAGCTCTTTCAGGATTGATCTCGATGACCTTGGTATCAATGCGACTGTCTTTTAAAATGCCGAGTAAATAATAAGCAATCTTTCCAGCTCCAACGATAAGTAAGCTTTTAACTGCGCGAGATTTAAAATAGTTATGGAAAAGCATCATATCTACACGATTTCCCGTAACAAAAATCCTATCCTTGTCTTGGATAATAACATCACCACTTGGGATCATCAGTTGATGATCTCTCTCCATAGCACAGACAATAATATTCCCAAATTTTTTACGGAAGTCTGAGATTGGCATTTGACAAAGACCGCTAGAATCCTTGACAACAAACTCCATGAGACTGACCCGACCTCCAGCAAATCGTTCGACAGAGAGGGCATTAGGGAAATCAATGATATTTGAAATCGCACGCGCTGCTAGGAGTTCTGGGTTAACGATAAGTGAGAATCCAAGAATATTTTTCTCTTTAAAATAGGCATTGGAGTATTCAGGATTTCGTACCCGAACGATGGTTTCTTTAGCGCCCATTTTTTTAGCAAGTACCGCTGAAATCATATTCACTTCATCGTATTCGGTTAGAGCAATAAAGATATCACACTCTTGAACACCGGCTTGCTCCAAGATGGCAAAGTCAGCACCATTTCCAAGGAGACCTATGATATCAAAGCGACTGACAATGTGATTGAGGACAGCCTCATCTTGTTCGATGAGGACAACGTCATGGTTTTCTGCAACCAGTGAACGACAGAGGGCGAAACCAACTTTCCCTCCACCAACAAGGACAATTTTCATATAAAAAACCTACTTTTTCATGATGTAACTATCATACCCTTTTTTAGCAAAAAATGCACTTGCTAAGGCGATTTTTAGGGGAAGAAAGGCTTTTTTCAAGTTTTGAAGATACATTTGTTTAACTTCTATGACAATGTCTCTGATTTGAAGTAATTTGGCTCTTTTACCATACCTTTTCAGAAAGGAATGACCAAACATGAAAATATCATTAAAAAAAGTAAAAAAAATCAAGTCATTTCTATTGACAATGATTCTGAAAGTGTTATACTAAGGAAGTAGTTTCGCTGATTTACTTCAAACCTGTTGTGAGGTAAGTTAACGACGCCTTAACCACGCTGTTTGCTGAGCTTGACTCCGGGCAGTGTGGCTATTTTTTTGCAATGATAAAAGGAAACCCGTCATGACAAATCACATTGTATTATTTGAACCTCAGATTCCACAAAATACAGGTAACATTGCGCGTACTTGCGCTGCGACCAATTCTCCCCTTCACATCATCAAACCGATGGGATTTCCGATTGATGACCGCAAGATGAAGCGAGCTGGTTTGGACTACTGGGATAAGCTTGAGATTTATTTTTATGACAGTTTGGAAGATTTCATGTCTCAGATGAAGGGACAAGTCTATCTGATTTCGAAATTTGCTGAGAAAGTGTATTCTGAGGTGGATTTATCGACTGACGAAGACCACTATTTTCTTTTCGGACGTGAAGACAAGGGCTTGCCTGAGGACTTTATGCGGGAGCATCCCGAAAAGGCTCTCCGTATTCCTATGAATGATGAACATGTTCGTAGCCTCAATGTTTCGAATACCGTCTGCATGATCGTCTACGAAGCTCTCCGTCAGCAGAATTTTGCAGGTCTTGAGCTCGTTCACACCTATGAAGCAGATAAATTGAAATAAACAAAATGCTTGCACTTGCAAGCGTTTTTTGTTATGATTAAAGGGTCTTCAGGGCAGGGTGAGATTCCCGACCGGCGGTAAATTTGACTAGCTATTTTAGCTTTCTCGTCGTTGTCTTGTCTCGATATACTTTAAGTATTATCTTCGACTGCGACGCCTAGATAAATCTAAAATATCTTAGCCAAATAAGTCCGCGAGCGCAAGCTGATGTGGTGCGATTCCACAACCGACAGTATAGTCTGGATGGGAGAAGACGAAAGAATGGCTTTGTCTGTTCTGATGAGTTTATAGATGAATTGCAACCGCTTGCTCAAAAGAGTGAGAGGGAACTTTTGGGATATAAAAAGTGAGAATAGATAGAGGAATCCTT
>CAUQPD010000064.1:0-6094 GCA_963519935.1 uncultured Streptococcus sp. | reverse complement strand
GAGTGATTTCGACTTGGGCGGAAAATACACCATGTAACATTCACTTGCATGATTTCGGGAAATTAGCTAAAGAAGGTGTCAAATCTGCAGGTGCTTGGCCTGTACAGTTTGGAACCATTACCGTAGCGGACGGGATTGCCATGGGAACGCCTGGTATGCGTTTCTCTCTAACATCTCGTGATATCATTGCGGACTCTATCGAGGCGGCGATGGGTGGTCACAACGTCGATGCCTTCGTTGCTATCGGTGGCTGCGACAAGAACATGCCTGGTTCTATGATTGCTATTGCCAACATGGATATTCCAGCTATTTTCGCCTATGGTGGTACTATTGCACCGGGAAATCTTGATGGCAAAGATATTGACTTGGTTTCTGTCTTTGAGGGTATCGGAAAATGGAACCATGGTGACATGACAGCTGAGGACGTGAAACGTCTCGAATGTAATGCCTGCCCTGGCCCTGGTGGCTGTGGTGGTATGTATACAGCTAATACCATGGCGACTGCTATCGAAGTTCTCGGTATGAGTTTGCCAGGATCTTCATCTCACCCAGCTGAATCAGCTGACAAGAAAGAAGATATCGAAGCAGCAGGACGTGCTGTTGTTAAGATGTTGGAACTTGGTCTCAAACCATCAGATATCTTGACTCGTGAAGCCTTTGAAGATGCCATCACTGTAACTATGGCTCTCGGTGGTTCTACAAATGCCACTCTTCACTTGCTTGCCATTGCCCATGCTGCCAATGTTGACTTGTCACTTGAGGACTTCAATACGATCCAAGAACGTGTGCCTCACTTGGCTGACTTGAAACCATCTGGTCAGTATGTCTTCCAAGACCTCTACGAAGTCGGTGGTGTCCCTGCGGTTATGAAATACCTCTTGGCGAATGGTTTCCTTCATGGCGACCGCATCACATGTACTGGTAAGACAGTCGCTGAAAACTTGGCTGACTTTGCAGACCTTACACCAGGCCAAAAAGTCATTATGCCACTTGAAAATCCAAAACGTGCAGACGGTCCGCTTATCATCTTGAACGGGAACCTTGCCCCTGACGGTGCGGTTGCTAAAGTATCAGGTGTGAAAGTGCGTCGCCACGTTGGACCAGCTAAGGTCTTTGACTCAGAAGAAGATGCTATCCAGGCTGTCTTGACAGATGAAATCGTTGATGGCGATGTTGTCGTTGTTCGTTTCGTTGGACCTAAGGGTGGTCCTGGTATGCCTGAGATGCTGTCACTTTCATCAATGATTGTTGGTAAAGGTCAAGGAGACAAGGTTGCCCTCTTGACAGATGGACGCTTCTCTGGTGGTACTTATGGTCTGGTTGTTGGACATATCGCTCCTGAAGCTCAGGATGGTGGACCGATTGCCTACCTTCGTACAGGTGACATCGTTACGGTTGACCAAGATACCAAAGAAATTTCCATGGCCGTATCCGAAGAAGAACTTGAAAAACGCAAGGCAGAAACAACCTTACCACCACTTTACAGCCGTGGTGTCCTCGGTAAATATGCTCACATCGTATCATCTGCTTCACGCGGAGCCGTGACAGACTTCTGGAATATGGACAAGTCAGGTAAAAAATAAACTCAAAAAGCAAGCCATTTTCGGCTTGCTTCTTTTTAACTTCAAAAGTGATTTGCCTCATTAACGAGGTGGCAGTCCAAGGGCAATACGGCCGTAGCGACTGATTCGTGTAATCTTCCAAGCGGGAGACCAGGTAACTTCAACCTTGACATCTTCGATACCCTCGATTTGTTTTAGACCTGCAACGATTTCGATAGGCAGGCTTTCGGCGCAATCGCAGGCGGTGTCAGTGAAGGTCATGACAATCTTGCAGAGACCCGTTTCATCCAGATTGATTTCATAAATCAGTCCTAGATTGTAAACATCCAATTCCACATCTGTATCAAAAACCTTCTCTAGTTTTTCGATAATTTGGTCTTGTAAAGCCAAAGCACGGTCATTGATTTTGATATCGTCTCTCATTACAGTCCCTCCACGTGATAAATATCCTCTATTTTCTCATAATTCTGACAATTTGGCAAGTTTTTGATGAATTTTCTGAAAAATATGATAAAATGAAGAAAATATGGAATCAAGGGGAAGTCTATGGAGCAGATTGGAAAAGTCTTTAGACAATTACGAGAGTCAAGAAATATCTCGCTGAGACAAGCAACTGGGGGACAATTTTCGCCGTCCATGTTGTCCCGATTTGAAACAGGTCAGAGTGAGCTTTCGGTGGAAAAGTTTCTATTTGCCCTAGAAAATATATCTGCTAGTGTAGAGGAAATCCTCTTTCTGGCGAGAGGTTTTCAGTATGATACAGATTCGGAGTTGAGAAAAGAAATCACAGATGTTTTGGATTTAAAGAATATAGCACCTCTTGAGGACTTATATCGCAAGGAGTATCAAAAGCATGCCCATTCTCAAAACAAACAGAAACATATTCTAAATGCCATCATTATCAAGTCTTATATGAAGAGTATGGATGAAACGGTTGAGTTAACGGCAGAGGAAGGGAAAGTCCTTCATGACTACTTGTTTTCTACTGAGATTTGGGGAATCTATGAACTCAATTTGTTCTCAGTCAGTTCTCCGTTCTTGTCTGTTTCTCTTTTTACTAGATATGTACGAGAAATGGTCCGCAAATCCGATTTTCTAATGGAAATGTCTAGTAATCGAAACCTTTTTCATACTATGCTATTGAATGGTTTTTTAGCCAGCATTGAGTGTGAAGAATTTACCAATGCCTCTTATTTTAAACGTGTCATCAAAGAGCATTTCTACAAGGAAAATGAGACCTATTTCCGAATTGTCTATTTGTGGGCTGAAGGTCTTCTTGATAGCAAGCAGGGTAGAGTCAAGGAAGGTCAGAAAAAGATGGAAGATGCTGTCCATATTTTTGAGATGCTTGGTTGTAACAAATCTGCTGAATACTACAGAAATACAACCGATTGTTGAATATCTGCAAACTAAGAAAATAATTTGAAAATTTAAGCGATAGAACTTTTGACTACTCTCAGGTCGTTACAAAAGTTCTATCGTTTCTTTGCTCATTTTGTGTGTTGCATATATTCAAAAGTTTTCCCTTTCAATTTCTAAGTGCTATACTATAGTCATACTTCATATAGGGATTATAACAAGAAGGGAGATTACCTATGAAACTATTGTTTAGAAATCAAGCTTATCGACTCTTGACTTTGTCACGCTTCTTCAATGCCTTTGGTGCTTCGATTTTTAACCTGGTATTTATCGTTTATGCATCGACCTTGCCACAAGCCTCTTTTGCTGTTGCTATGGCGAATATTGTCATGATTCTTCCGACTCTCTTTACAGTTTTTGTAGGGATTCGGGCAGATTACACAAGGGACAAGGTCAAATGGATGGTCTATAGCGGTTTGTTTCAGGCGGTTTTATTTTTTCTGGCAGCCCTAGTTGTTCAGCAAGCTAGTCTCTTTGCCTTTTCTAGCCTGTGTTTGATCAATGTCATCAGTGATGTGATCAGTGATTTTGCTGGTGGTTTGCGCATGCCCCTCGTTAAGGAAAAAGTAGCTGAAGGGGATCTGATGGAAGCTTATTCTTTTTCCCAGTTTATCACCTATATTTCAGCTATTGGTGGTCAAGCTTTTGGAGTTTGGCTCTTAGGTCTATCGGTCAACAATTTTTCCCTTGTTGCGGGAATCAATGCCTGCTTTTTCCTAGTATCAGCCTTTATTCTCTTTTTAGGAAAAAGCAAATTGAGTCTGTCAATGTCATCTGCTGATGGTGAAAACCTAAAAAATGAGAAGCTTTCTATCAAAGACCAGTTCCTAACAATTTACCGAAATTTACGTCTCGTTTTTCTAAAAAGTGGACAGAAAAACTTTGGTTTTATGCTCTTTGCTGTCTTGCTTATCAATGCCTTGGGTGGCGCTTTAGGAAGCATCTATAACATCTTCTTTTTGAGCCATTCTCTCTTGGACTTTTCTTACACAGAGGCATTATTTATCAGTCAATTCTGTGCTTTAGTAGCAATCATCATCAGTAGCCTTACGGGCAATGATTATTTTGGGAAGCAGTCTTTGCCTAGATTGATGATGTGGGCGACCGTAGGACTCAGTCTAATTGGTCTAGCTAATGTATTCAATCAAGTCGTGCTTGGTTTGCTATTTCTATTTTTAACTCTCTATGTGTCTGGTAAAGTTCAACCAAAGATTAGTGCCATGCTCATGAAAAATCTAGCTCCAGAGGTTCTAGCTCGTACCAGTAATTTTTTAGGTTTATTGTTTACCTTATCCATACCTGTGGGAACAGCTTGTTTTTCACTTCTAGCTGTATGGAATATACAGTTGACTTGGATGTTATTTGTTGGTCTTTCCTTGCTAGCTATTCTTTTGACAATTATTAATCTCAAAAATGATATCTAAATCCTAATTTTATTCATACTGTTTTAATCCCTCTATTTATGGTAAAATAAGACTATTAAGTTTAAAGAGGATTCCCTATGAAATTACAAAAACCAAAAGGAACGCAGGATATTTTACCTGCTGAGTCTGCTAAATGGCAGTACGTTGAGGGCTTTGCCCGTGAAATTTTCAAGCGCTATAACTATGCGGAAGTGCGCACGCCTATTTTTGAGCACTATGAGGTTATCAGCCGTTCTGTCGGAGATACGACCGATATCGTAACCAAGGAAATGTATGATTTCTATGACAAGGGTGATCGTCATATCACCCTTCGTCCAGAAGGAACTGCGCCCGTTGTTCGTTCCTATGTGGAAAATAAACTCTTCGCTCCAGAAGTGCAAAAGCCAAGTAAGTTCTACTACATGGGCCCTATGTTCCGTTATGAGCGTCCACAGGCAGGTCGTTTGCGCCAGTTCCACCAGATTGGTGTCGAGTGCTTTGGCTCTAGCAATCCAGCTACCGATGTGGAAACCATCGCTATGGCAGCTCATTTCTTGAAAGAAATCGGCATCCAAGGTGTCAAATTACACCTCAACACTCTTGGAAATCCTGAGAGCCGTGCGGCCTACCGTCAAGCCTTGATAGACTATTTGACACCGCTCAAGGAGACCTTGTCTAAGGATAGCCAACGTCGTTTGGAGGAAAATCCTCTCCGTGTCTTGGACTCTAAGGAAAAAGAAGACAAGGTGGCAGTGGAGAATGCACCTTCTATCTTGGACTTCCTTGATGAAGAAAGCCAAGCTCATTTTGATGCCGTCCGTCAGATGTTGGAAAATCTGGGTGTAGACTATATCATCGATACCAATATGGTACGTGGTCTGGACTACTACAACCACACCATTTTCGAGTTTATCACTGAGATCGAGGGCAATAACTTGACGGTCTGTGCGGGTGGTCGCTACGATGGTTTGGTTGCCTACTTTGGTGGCCCTGAAACTGCAGGCTTTGGCTTTGGACTTGGTGTAGAGCGCCTGCTTCTCATTCTTGAAAAGCAAGGTGTGGCCCTCCCTATCGAAAACGCCCTAGATGTCTATATCGCAGTCTTGGGTGAAGGAGCAAATGTTAAGGCTTTGGAATTGGTACAAGCCCTTCGCCAACAAGGATTCAAAGCAGAACGTGACTACCTCAACCGGAAGCTTAAAGCTCAGTTCAAGTCAGCCGATGTCTTTGCGGCTAAGACTCTCATCACGCTAGGAGAGAGCGAAGTCGAAAGCGGACAAGTGACGGTTAAAAACAATCAAACACGAGAAGAAGCGCAAGTGTCCCTTGAGACCATTAGCCAAAACTTTTCAGAAATATTTGAAAAATTAGGCTTTTAATAGTAGAAAAACTGGTCAGGACCTTACTCCTGACCCTCTTTTTCCTAGGATCAACATTGCTCTTGCTTGCTCCAAAATATCTTTATAAAATCATTACTACCGTTTCTATTTTTGCAAGAGGAATTCGCTTATTATCCCTTTTAGTTGCGACTGTATTCCACATTTTTATCAAAATGATGCGAATAACAATGCTAAGTCTTCATTTCAAATAGGAGTCTTTTATGAAATTACTTAAAAATCTTGGCTGGTTTCTTCTAGCTATTCTATCCTTTTACTTTGGCTATGGTCTGGTTCAGAGTATGGCTTTATCAGCGCTTGACCTAGGGGCTTC
>CAUQPD010000063.1:0-6158 GCA_963519935.1 uncultured Streptococcus sp. | reverse complement strand
CATAACTTTGACCAAGTTCTTCCATCGCTTTTGGATAGAGGCTTTCAGTTGGACTAGAGAGACTATCCAGGGTTTCAAACAAGGAAACTTTCTCGACCAATGGAATGGACCCTATCTCCATGCTTTCCTTATAGAGTGGTTCCAACTGTGGATACTCTGGGAAGTGGGTTGCCATCATCTTCTTGACTGCTAAGTATTTAGCAGTTGGATTTCCTTCTTCATCGAGAAGGGCATCATAGTCGTAAGATGTGACTTGCGGCAAATCCAGAGTTCCTCGAGCCGAGCAACCATTCATGAAACCAAAGTTTGTACCACCATGGAACATGTAAAGGTTGATAGAGCCTTGCTCCAATACCTCTCGAACAGCTTCTGCCAATTCTTTAGGATCACGAGTGATGATGGGTTCTTTCCAACGGTTGAACCAACCATCCCAGAATTCCATACACATGAGGGGCCATTTCTTGCCATGCTCATCAAAGAATTCCTGCATCTGTGAAAAGTTGTACGGAGCTTTAGAACCGAAGTTTCCTGTCACAAAGAGATCGTCTTCGATCAAGGTTCCGGCTTTCAGAGTAGCCCTCCATGGGCCATCTGAAGTAAAGAGTGGGCAATCAATCCCTCGGTCTTCCATCAATTTCCGAATTGCTCGTAGATAAGACTTATCTTCTCCATAAGAGCCATATTCATTTTCGACTTGCATCATAAGAATGTTTCCACCATTATCCAACAAGCGAGGCACAAGCCTTGGCAATAATTGGTCATAATAGCGAGCAACAGCCTCGATGTAGGCCGGGTCGGACGAGCGAATTCGCATGTCCTTTGTCAAGAGCCAAGCCGGCAAGCCACCAAATTCCCATTCCGCACAGATAAATGGAGACGGGCGTACAATGGCATAGAGACCTAGATCTTGTGCAATTTGAAGAAATCTCTCCAAATTTCTGGCACCTTCAAAATCAAACTCCCCTTCAACAGGTTCGTGTAAATTCCAAGCCACATAGGTCTCGACTGTATTAAAGCCAAGCGCCTTTAAGTTATAGAGAGAATGATACCAATCCTCTGCTGGAATCCTAAAATAATGAATGGCGCCGGACAAAATCTTGAACGGTTTTTCGTCTAAATAGAAATCGTCCTCAATTTTAAATCTGGTCATGTTATTACCTCTGACGAATTAAGTTTGCGCTTTCATTTATTATAATATTAACTATAATCAAATCTTTTGCATTTGTCAATAGGTTTTAGAAAATTATTTAAAATTTTTCTATTTTTTTACTTACCGTTTACCGAAATTATCTAAAAATAGCATGAAAACGATCTTTTTATGTATGATAATTCACAAGAACATCAAATGAATTTTTTTACATGTAAAATAACATTTTTAGTCTATTATTTTAATTTTTTGACCTTAATACTACTCTTTTCTCTATATTTGTGGTAAAATCAAAATTGGAGAAAGAGAATCGAGGTGAAATTTATGGCTATTCCTAAATACCAATATATTAAAGATGAATTAAAAAATAAAATCATCTCTGGTCAATTTGCAAGTGGAGATAAATTTTATACAGAAGCCGAATTGATCGCGATGTACGATGTGAGTTCAATCACAGTTGTTCGTGCCTTGAACGACCTTGCTAAAGACGGCTACATTGTCCGCCAACAAGGTAAAGGTACTTTCGTTTCACGTGCCCGCAAGCACAAACTCGTTGAGTTTTCAGATGTCGAAATCTTTGAAACAAAAGACGATAAAGTTACTGTCCTTTCTATCGAGCGCGGAAACAAACTTGAATATTTAGATAAACTTGGACTACGTGGAGATCAATTCTACTATAAGATTGAACGTATTCGTCAGACAAACGACGTGACATACATCTACCACACATCTTATATTCCTGAGCAATACATCAATGCCAACTATCCAAATCTTGACTATTATAGCTCTATCTATACACGTTTCAAATTGGATTACCGCATTCACATGAGTGATGAACATTTTGAGGAAATCAACGAAATCGCATTTCCAACACCAGAGCATGCTGCTTCTGTACTCGGAATCGATACACAATTCCCAACTGTCTTTCAAACAAAGACTACAAAACTTGAGGCCACTGGCCAAGTCCTTGCCTATAGTGAAACTTATAAGCGAGCAGACTACTACAAAATCAAATTCATCTCATGTAACCGAGGTCATTAAGAAAAAGCCTGAGCCTAGCTCAGGCTTTTTCTCTATTCATTATAGCACGAGAAAGAAGCTGTGAAAACGCTATGAAGGGCTCTTATTTAATTAGTAGCATTTTTACTAAAAACAAGGTAAATTTTCGTTTGGTTTTTCCTCGGTTTTATCCCTTATTAGCAAATTTCTCCTAAATCTTATGATTTCCTCTATTTATTATAGTTCTTATATAAACCCACTTGACATTTTACTCCTTAGATAATAAAATAAAATTGGTTTTATGTAAACGCTATCATATATGATAATAACAAGGAGGTTTTGTCATGAAACTAGAAAAGAAACAGCGCTTCTCCATTCGTAAATACGCGGTTGGGGCAGCTTCTGTACTTATAGGATTTGCTTTTAGCGCCCAAGTCGTATCTGCCGACGGGATTACTCCAGCTCCAACAGCTGAAGAAACTGTTCAAACTATTCAGGAGAGTCCTCAAGCAGTCAAGGAAGCTGTAGACTCCAAGGTTCCAGAAAAACTGGAAGAAAAGGCTGACAAACCTGTAAAAGAGGAGGTCAAAGAAGACCAGGAGGCTCCTCGAACAGTTGCTCCAACAACAGAAGAGTCAAGCGCACCAGTTGTGACAGAAAATGCTACTCCAACTCCTACTGCCGAGAAAGAAAGCCCTGCCCCAGCTGAAACTCCTGCTGAAAGCACTTCTTCAGAAAAGAAAAATGAAGCCGTCACACCTGCAGTAGCCACTCCTAGCACGGAACGAGCAGCTCAGGTAAATGAAAAACTGGCAAAACGAAAAATGATCTCAATCGACGCTGGACGCAAGTATTTCTCTCCAGACCAACTCAAAGAAATCATCGACAAAGCCAAACACTACGGCTATACTGATCTTCATCTACTAGTTGGAAATGACGGCATGCGTTTTATGTTGGACGACATGACGATCAAAGCCAATGGCAAAACCTATGCAAGCGACGATGTCAAACGTGCACTCGAAAACGGAACTGATGCCTACTACAAGGATCCAAACGGCAACCATTTGACAGAAAGTCAGATGACGGACTTGATCAACTACGCTAAAAATAAAGGTATTGGCCTCATTCCAACTGTAAACAGCCCTGGTCACATGGATGCGATTTTGCATGCCATGAAAGAACTAGGCATCCAAAAACCGAACTTCAACTACTTTGGTAAGGAATCTGCTCGTACCGTTGACCTTGATAACAAGGAGGCTGTTGCATTTACCAAAGCTCTGATCGACAAGTATGCTGCTTACTTCGCTGGCAAATCTGACATCTTCAATATCGGACTAGACGAGTACGCCAATGATGCTACAAACGCCAAAGGCTGGAGCGTTCTTCAAGCCTACAAGTGGTATCCAGAAGATGGATTCCCTGACAAGGGTTATGACAAATTTATCGCCTACGCCAACGACCTTGCTCGCATCGTCAAATCTCACGGCCTCAAACCAATGGCCTTTAACGATGGTATCTACTATAATAGCGACACTAGCTTTGGAACCTTTGACAAAGATATCATCGTTTCTATGTGGACTGGTGGATGGGGCGGATACGACGTCGCTTCTTCTAAACTTCTAGTTGAAAAAGGCCACCAAATCCTTAATACCAACGATGCTTGGTACTACGTCCTCGGACGAAATGCCGATGGCCAAGGATGGTACAACCTCGACCAAGGACTCAATGGTATCAAGAACACTCCAATCACTTCTGTACCAAAATCTGATGGAGCTACTATCCCGTTCATCGGGGGTATGGTAGCTGCTTGGGCGGATACCCCATCTGCACGCTATTCACCATCACGCCTCTTCAAACTCATGCGTAGCTTCGCAAATGCCAATGCTGAATACTTCGCAGCTGATTATGAGTCTGCTGAACAAGCTCTGAAAGAAGTCCCAACAGACCTTAACCGCTATACTGCAGAAAGTGTCGCAGCTGTAAAAGAAGCTGAAAAAGCCATTCGCTCACTCGATAGCAACCTCAGTCGCGCCCAACAAGACACGATTGACCAGGCAATCGCGAAACTCCAAGAAGCTGTCAGCAACTTGACCTTCACACCAGAAGCTCAAAAAGAAGAAGACGCGAAACGCGAAGTTGAAAAGCTTGCCAAGAACAAAGTAATCTCTATCGATGCTGGACGTAAGTACTTCACGCTCGACCAACTCAAACGTATCGTAGACAAAGCGAGCGAGCTCGGCTACTCTGATGTGCATCTTCTCCTAGGAAACGATGGACTTCGCTTCCTCCTTGATGACATGACCATCACAGCTAACGGAAAAACTTATGCAAGCGACGATGTCAAAAATGCCATCATCGAAGGGACAAAAGCTTACTACGATGATCCAAACGGAACCACTCTTAGTCAAGCAGAAATCACTGAATTGATTGAGTACGCAAAATCAAAAGGGATTGGACTCATCCCAGCGATCAACAGCCCAGGTCACATGGATGCCATGCTTGTCGCTATGGAAAAATTAGGTATCCAAAATCCTCAAGCCAACTTTGACAAGGTCTCTAAAACAACCATGGACCTTGAAAACGAAGAAGCGATGAACTTTGTCAAAGCCCTTATCGGCAAGTACATGGACTTCTTTGCGGGCAAGACTAAGATCTTTAACTACGGTACAGACGAATACGCTAATGACGCTACAAACGCTCAAGGTTGGTACTACCTCAAATGGTATGGACTCTATGGCAAGTTTGCTGAATATGCCAACACTCTTGCTGCTATGGCTAAAGAAAGAGGCCTTCAACCGATGGCCTTCAACGATGGTTTCTACTACGAGGACAAGGATGATGTTGAGTTTGACAAGGATGTCATCATCTCTTACTGGTCTAAAGGATGGTGGGGCTACAACCTTGCATCTCCACAGTACCTTGCAAGTAAAGGCTATAAATTCCTTAATACCAACGGAGACTGGTACTACATTCTCGGTCAAAAACCAGAAGATGGTGGTGGCTTCCTCAAAAAAGCTCTCGAAAATACCGAGAAAACTCCATTTAATCAACTAGCATCAACTAAATACCCTGAAGTTGACCTTCCTACTATTGGTAGTATGCTTGCTATCTGGGCAGATAGACCAAGTGCTGAGTACAAGGAAGAAGAAATCTTTGAACTCATGACTGCCTTTGCAGACAATAATAAAGACTACTTCCGCGCTAACTACAATGCCCTCCGTGAGGAACTTGCTCAAATCCCTGCAAACTTGGATGGATACAGCAAGGAAAGCTTGGAGGCCCTAAATGCAGCGAAAGAAGCTCTCAACTACAACCTCAACCGTAACAAACAAGCCGAGTTAGACGCTCTCGTAGCCAAGCTCAAAGCAGCCCGCCTAAGCCTTAAACCAGCGGCAACCCACTCAGGAAGCCTCGATGAAAACGAACTAGCTGCCAATGTTGAAACCAAACCGGAACTCATCACAAGAGCAGAAAAGATTCCATTTGAGGTCATCAAGAAGGAAAATCCGAACCTCCCAGCCGGTCAGGAAAAGATCATCACACCAGGTGTAGAGGGCGAACGCACTCATTACATCTCTGTCCTTACTGAAAATGGGAAACAAACAGAAACGGTACTAGATAGCCAAGTAACCAAAGAACCTGTGACCCAAGTGGTTGAAATCGGCACCCCTATTACGCACAAAGGGGATGAACACGGTCTTGCTCCAGCCGCAGAGGCAAAACCAAGACTGGACATCCAAGAGGAAGAGATTCCGTTCACTACCGTAACACGTGAAAATCCACAATTACCACTCGGACAAACGCAAGTCGTCATTGCTGGAGTAAATGGTCGCCGTACGATTTTCTACTCTGTCAGCACCACTGCTGACGGCAAGGAAGAAAGAACCCTTGTCAATAGTGCGGTATCGCAGGAAGCGGTCACTCAAGTTGTTGAAGTCGGCACTGCCGTTGAGAAAGCTGAGCAAACTGCACCAACTACTGCCAAAGCAGATGAAAAACAACTCCCTGCAAC
>CAUQPD010000062.1:0-6235 GCA_963519935.1 uncultured Streptococcus sp. | reverse complement strand
CTCCTTCCTCGTCTTTGCTTTTAGCACAAGTGGCCCTATCTTCCTCATGTGGATCCGTCCCAAAGCTTACGTGGCTACCTTACTTGCGCGTGGGAAATCCCAAGAATACATCGACCGTATCATGGTCGCTCCAGAGTTGGACAAAATCCTTCTCTTTGTTTCAAGCATCCTCCTAGGTGCCTTGATTGGTGCTGTTATTGGGCAATTTCTAAGTCATAAAATAGCTGATAAACTATAAGGTAAAAGCCCTGAATACTAGCAATGCCTAGTTCCAGGGCCTTTTTGTATACAATCCTAAAATTCACTATAGATAAATTCTTGAATATTCGAAAAATCGGTCACAAAACAGTAAATCACGATGCTCAAGATGACCGTATAGAAAAATAGTGTCCACAAGATTAAACGATGTGTGTTAGTTAGCTTGGTTTGCAAATTTGTAAAGTTCTTTTTCAACTTCCATCCATCCTTTCACTCCAACGTGCATCACGTCAAATAAAAAGTAATCATCATACTCTCTGTTTCCATAGTTTAATACGGTTGCACCATGGCTTTTTGCGACATCTTCTATTTTTTTATAAGTTTTTTCTCGCATCTCTCTTGAGACACCAGTGTAGTCATTCCATTTCCCGTTTACTGGGAAAATAATAACCTCAACTTCAATTCCCAATTCTTTGGCAACTGTCAAAAAGAGTTCCATATCAGAATACTCTGGTGACTCCAGATAGCTCAAATCTTTATTAGAATCTTTCAGTGATGCATAGCGATCTTTTAAGTAAGTATTGTAGTAGTTATTATCAACAGCATAGTCATTATTGTCTGTTTTCTTTTTGACCTCTTCCACAAACTGATCCGTCATCTTTTCCCAATCATAGTCTGGGGTTTTGTCTCCTAGTGAAGGATAATCTGATTTGGCATGTTTTTGATAAAAAGTCTGTTTGAGCTTAAAGGAATACATCGCATTCTCAAACTCTAATAATTTTTTATCAACAATGGTTCCTTTTCCATCTATGAAATAACTTTTATATTTTTTGTAGATGTCGTTTTGTTGCTTGTTTCCTTTGGTAATCTCGATAATCCGATTGATTAGTTTTTCTTTCGTTTCTTTACTAATCTTGTCATTATCTAGCATGTGAAAAATATGTTCCTGAGAAGCCTTGTTCAAAAAGGCATCTTGATGGGTCCCATCTTTTTCAAACCACTGAACCGACTCTACTATAGCTACTTTTCGCTTACTCATAGATCCTTCAATAGAGCCCAAGGTCGTTGCCTGAATGATGTTTTGAGAATAACTGGTCCCAATCTGCATGATATTAAAATCGTTGTAGTTAAAAATTTTATTTGGATGATAGTCTTCATTTATCGTCGCGACCAACTCTGAGGAACCCATTAGAACCAGTGTATTGGGGGTGATATTGCTTGTTAGAATATCTCTACTTTTATACTTTTCATACGAGGTGCTATAACGAATACTGTTATCCTTGACTTTATAATAATCATCAATCTTCTTGACATACGTCACATTTAAAAGGGCAAGCGTCGCAATTACGAGCACAAGCGATAGTAAAAATGCTTTTAATTTAATCATCTCGTTTTATCCTATCCCTTCGATCTGTCCGATTTCTTCTCAATCTCTTATCTCTTTAAAGTCGTCAGTAAGATTTTATAGGGTTCACCTGAAAAGATAAAGAAACCAACCATAACCAAATTCATGGTCACAAACCAACTTAGTAGCTTATACCATTTTTTGTTTTTATTTTTCTTATAAAAATTGCTTTTCTTTTGATACACTTCAAATCCAGCCATCAAGACACCATGGTAAAAACCATAGACAATGTAACTAACACTAAGACCATGCCAAAAACCCATGACCAACATATTGACCATATAGGCATAGGTTGCATTGTGTAGTCTATTTTTAAACCATTTTTTCCTGATAACCTGCATCAATACTCTTGAAAATACAAAATCTCTCAACCAGGTCGACAAGGTGATATGCCATCTAGTCCAGAAATCTTTGATATCGATACTCAAGAAAGGTTTGTTAAAGTTCATCGGTGTCTGAATACCTAGAATGTTACTACTTCCAACGGCCATTAGACTGTAGCCTGCAAAGTCAAAGAACAGATACAAGGTATAGAGGTACATATACTTGATTGAGTAAACGACTGTGCCAGTATTATTTAGAGCGAGTAACATCTGATAAACATAGGTTGATAAAACAATCTTGTAAAGGAGTCCTAGAACGATACGATACACACCGTCCCCTGCTAATTCTAGATACTCTTTTCGGGGCATGACCTCGTTTATCTCTTTTAAAAATCTCCTACTCCGATCAATTGGACCAGCACTAACTGTTGGGAAAAAGAGCAAAAACTGTAGATAATCTTTTACACTGATTTTTTCTTTGATTAAGCCATCCGATATCTCTAGCATGATCTGAATGGTCTTAAAGGACATGTAAGAAATTCCAATAAAGGCCAACAAATGCAGAGAAGTCAGAGCAAAGACTTTATTGATCACCAAAGGAAGGATGGAAAGGAAAACCAGTGGTTTCAGCCACTTTGCCTCTATCCGCTGTGCTAGAAAAACCAGAAAATACTGGTAAACGATAAAGGCGAGCAAATAGACAATCATCGCTCGACTCTTACCATAGATAGCTCCTGCAAATAAGAGGGAGAGGGCCAAAATATAGTAGTCCTTACGTTTTTCAAAAAAGTTTACCACAAAACCAATCAGTAAAACTACAAACAAGAGAAGGAAAAACTCATTCCCCTCGAAATAATTCATACCAGCCAAACTCCTTTACATTATCATCCCTTCTACAGCAAAGTTTCTGACTTGCTAATTGGGGACCTTTGTTTATTATAGCATATTTCTAAAAAGAAGCTTTATCCTTCTTGCATTTCGGTGAGAAAACAAAAAGGAGTCCCGTTGAACTCCTTCCATTATTTATGACTTAATTTCTTGGTCAAGAAATCTCCCAAGAACTGGATTGTAAAGATAATCAAGATGATAATAATGGTCGCCAAGATAGTCACATCGTGATTGTAACGGTTGAATCCATAGGCAATGGCCACATTACCGATACCACCAGCACCAACTGCTCCCGCCATAGCTGTTTCACCAACAAGGGAAATCAAGGTCACTGTCGTCACACGAATCAAATCTGGAAGACCTTCTGATAGGTAAACACCCACGATATCCCAGAAGGTCGCTCCGCTTGCTTGAGCAGCCTCAATGACACCACCATCTAACTCAGCCAAGACAACCTGCACCTGACGGGCAAAGAAGGCAAAGACCGCAAAAGAAAGGGGGACAAGGGCTGCATTTGGCCCAATGCTAGTCTTCACAATCAAGTGAGAGAGTGGTGACATGATTGCCAAGAGGATGATGAAAGGAACCGCACGGAAAATAGAGGTAATCTTATCCAAAATCCAAAAGATAACCTTATTTTCCAAGACACCACCTGGCGCTGTCAAGACGAGGAAAAGACCTGCCACCAGCCCCAAGAATCCTCCGATGATGAAGGAAAGAACTGTCATATAAAGAGTTAGGTAGATAGCTGTTCCCCAGCCTGCCTGACCAGCCCAGCCCATCTTGTAGACATTTGGTAGATAAGTTTGAATCAACTCTGTCATTTTACTGTCCTCCCTTCAATACTTTTAGCTGGACGCCAGCCTGACGGATGGCATCTTGAGCACCTACTAGCGCTGCTTTTTCACCTGACAAGACCACCACCAATTCTCCAACAGGAGTGCCATCGAGAATTTCGATATTTCCATAGAGGATATTAGCCGTTACTTGGTAACGCTTGTACAATTCATTCAAAAGTGGTTCGTCTGTCGAAGCCCCTGCATACTTGAGCTGCACTAAGATACTGTTCTCAGATAAATGTTCTACGATTTCTTGCTTCTCAATCTTAACCATGGCTTCGTCAATACCTGTAGCTGTTGAGATAAAGTCCTGTGTCAAAGGTTGTTTAGGGTCTGAGAAGATTTCAAGAACACTTCCTTCTTCAATCAAACGGCCATCCTGCATGACCGCCACACGGTTGGCAATGTCTTTGACAATCTGCATTTCATGCGTAATCAAGACAACGGTCAAGCCTAATTTTTGGTTCAAATCTTGCAACAAGGCCAAAATCTGCTTGGTTGTCTTAGGGTCAAGGGCAGAAGTTGACTCGTCTGAAATCAAGATTTTTGGATCATTGGCCAAGGCACGCGCAATGGCCACACGCTGTTTTTGCCCTCCAGATAGTTGTGAAGGGTAGTTTTCAGCACGATCCGCCAAGCCAACCAAGTCCAACAACTTAGCTACTTTAGCTTTCTTTTCTTCCTTGCTGAGTCCAGAGTGTTTAAGGGCAAAGGCTACATTCTCCTCTGCTGTCTTTTGGCTCATCAGGTTAAAATGCTGGAAAATCATCCCGATATCTTGACGTTTACGACGCAACTGCTCTGCCGTCAAGGTCACCTTGCCATCAAAAATCACATCGTCGTCAATGGTAATTTTCCCTGCAGATGGTTTTTGCAAGAGGTTAATCACCCGTACAAGGGTTGATTTCCCTGCTCCAGAATATCCAACGATTCCGTAGATATCCCCTTCTTGGATGTGAATGGTCACATCCTTGACCGCTGTGATGGTTCTCTTCTTTTGGTGAAAAGTCACATCGATCTGATCTAACTTGATAATATCTCTACTCATAGCTTCTAATCAGCTCCTCTACTAATTCAATATGGGTGTAGTAATCGGCGATTCGCACATTTTCATCTCCACCGTGGTCTCGGCTATTGGCATTTCCTAGACCGAAGGCCACCATTGGCACCTCTAGGGCATCAAAGACCGTATGCATAGGCCCTGTCCCCGCTGTGGTCGGCAAGACTGAAACGCCCTGTGGATAGAATTTCTTGGCCAACTCGATCACATTGAGAATGGCCGGCGCGCTCATATCGCTTCGATAACTCATCTCTCCCAAGGTATAGTATAATTCTACCTTATCAAAGCCATTTTTGTCTAGCTGTTTCCGAATTTTTTCCAGAACATCATGCGGTTCTAGGCCAGGAACCAAACGAACCTCTAGCTTGGCACTGGCTTCTGCTGGCAAAATCGTTTTAACCCCTTGTCCTTGATAACCTGACTGAATTCCTTCGATATTGAGGGCTGGCTCGAAAAAGAACCGTTTTAGAAAGGCTGCACGATCCTCTTGTAAGAGAGGCAATTCCAATCCATAAATGCGACTAATTTCCTCAGGATTGCGTTGGGCGTAGGTATCTACCAAGGCTAGTTCTCGTTCATTTGGTTCTTGAACATTCTCGTACAAGCCTTCTACCAAGATACGTCCATCAGCAGCTCGCAGACTACTTAAGGCCTGGATAAGATACCACGGCGCTGACTCCACGACACCACCATAACTCGAGTGGATATCCACATCCGCACTTTTTACCTTGGCATCAAAGGTTACAATTCCCTTGTTTCCGCCAGAGATTTCCAGCTGTTCCAAGGCGTTCTTGGTTCCTTGTTCCCAGACTAGCAAGTCCGCTCCACGAAGTTTGTCTGCGTGTTTCTCTAAATACTTATCTAGATCCATGGAAGCAGATTCCTCTGCTCCCTCCATGATAAAGCTGATATTGACAGGTAGGTCATCATGATGCTGCATATACTTTCTCAGAGCACTCAAACGAGCCGTGATATGGCCTTTGTCGTCATCAACCCCACGTCCATACATAAAACCATTTCGCACAGAAAGGGTAAAAGGATCCTCTGTCCACACCTGGTCGCCATCCGCTGGCACGGTGTCATAGTGATTATAGAAGATCAAGGTCTTGGCATCCGGACGCGAGCTCTTGAAATGCGCCATGACAAAGGGAGCCGTATAAGTCTCATCAATCTCGACTTCAGCTCCTACACGCTTGAAAATCTCACCCAGATAGTTTGCGACTTCCTTGAGTCCAACCTGCTGGGCAAAAACTGATTTCTTGGAAATCAAGGTGCGCAAGACTTCAAAATAATGTTGGGCCACATGATCCTTCTCAAATTTTTCAATCTGCTCTTGTTCGCTAGGAAAAACCATTTTCTCTCTCTTTCTACTACGTACTTGCGTCCTCAAAACGACCACAAGTGCCTCTTTAAAATCAACTCTCTATACAAAAGCAAGAGGTGGAAACTCTCTCCCACCTCCCTGTGTCTTATTACCAAACTGGTTGATCCAAACCGTCTGATGTTTCTTCGATAACTTTTT
>CAUQPD010000061.1:0-6402 GCA_963519935.1 uncultured Streptococcus sp. | reverse complement strand
ACAGCTTCCGTTACTTCCTTAGCAAGAGCTTTCTTTTGCTCGAGCGTGCGTCCTTCAAATAAATCGATGCGTACAAATGGCATAATAGCTTCCTCCACTAGTTTTTGATTTCTTCTATTTTACCACATTTTGCCGTTTAAAGCTTCAGAAAATTATGATATACTAGAATGTAGCAAAAATTTAGAAATGGACGTAAAATAGAAGCATGGCACAGTTGTATTATCGTTATGGGACCATGAACTCTGGTAAGACGATTGAGATTCTCAAGGTGGCCTATAACTACGAGGAGCAAGGAAAGGGAGTTGTGATTATGACTTCGGCTCTGGATACGCGTGACGGTGTTGGCTATGTGTCGAGCCGAATCGGCATGAAACGCCCAGCCATTGCGATTGAGGAAACGACGGATATCTTCGGCTATATCCGAGACTTACCTGAGAAACCATACTGTGTGCTAGTCGATGAGGCTCAATTTCTCAAGCGTCACCATGTTTACGACCTAGCTCGTGTTGTTGATGAGTTAGACATACCTGTCATGGCTTTTGGTTTGAAGAATGACTTTCGCAATGAATTGTTCGAAGGTTCCAAATATCTCTTGCTTTTAGCAGATAAAATTGATGAGATAAAGACCATCTGTCAGTATTGTAAGAAAAAGGCGACCATGGTGTTGCGAACTCAAGATGGCGTGCCAGTCTATGATGGAGAACAAATTCAGATCGGTGGAAATGAAACCTATATCTCAGTCTGCCGTAAACATTATTTTGCGCCAATGATAGTATCTAATAAGGAGCAAAACTATGACAATTGAACTAAGAGATGTTACAATGGGAAATTATTTTGATGTTTTGAATTTGGATGTCAAGGAATATCAAAAACAATTCATTGCAACCAACGCAATTAGTTTAGCTGAAGCATATGTCTATACTAAAAATGGAGATTTTGTAGCTCCATTGGCAGTTTATGATAATAATGCAATTATAGGTTTTGTGATGATAGCTTATGATAAAAAGATCGGAATTAGTAGTAAAAATTATTTACTATTTCGTTTTATGATTGATAAGAATTTTCAAAATCAAGGATATTTTAAACCAATTATGGATAAAGTGCTGGACTATGTTCGGACAGCGCCAGCAGGTTTAGGCAATAAACTTTGGTTGTCTTATGATCCAGAAAATGAACATGCAAGATCTTGTTACCTCAGTTATGGATTTAAAGAAACTGGGGAAATATTTGAGAACGAAGTAGTAGCAAACTATGATTTAACAATTGAGAAATAAGGAGAAAAAATGAACATCTATGATCAACTACAAACTGTAGAAGACCGTTATGAAGAATTAGGAGAATTGCTGAGTGACCCTGATGTCGTTTCAGACACCAAGCGTTTCATGGAGCTTTCAAAAGAAGAGGCTTCAACTCGTGATACGGTAACAGCATACCGTGAGTACAAACAAGTTCTTCAAAACATCGTTGATGCCGAAGAGATGATTAAAGAATCAGGCGGAGATGCGGACTTGGAAGAAATGGCCAAGCAAGAGCTGAAAGATGCCAAGGCTGAAAAAGAAGAATACGAAGAAAAATTGAAAATCTTGCTGCTTCCAAAGGATCCAAACGATGATAAGAACATCATCCTTGAAATCCGTGGAGCAGCTGGTGGAGATGAAGCAGCACTTTTTGCGGGTGACCTTCTAACCATGTACCAAAAGTATGCGGAAGCCCAAGGCTGGCGCTTTGAAGTCATGGAAGCTTCTATGAACGGTGTCGGTGGTTTCAAAGAAGTGGTTGCTATGGTTTCTGGTCAGTCTGTATACTCTAAACTCAAGTATGAGTCTGGAGCCCACCGTGTTCAACGTGTCCCTGTGACAGAAAGTCAAGGTCGTGTTCATACCTCGACAGCGACAGTTCTAGTCATGCCTGAAGTGGAAGAAGTAGAATACGATATTGATCCAAAAGACCTTCGTGTTGATATCTACCACGCATCTGGTGCTGGTGGACAGAACGTCAACAAGGTTGCGACTGCCGTGCGTATCGTTCACTTGCCAACCAATATCAAGGTTGAGATGCAGGAAGAACGTACCCAGCAGAAGAACCGTGAGAAGGCCATGAAAATCATTCGTGCGCGTGTTGCTGACCATTTTGCTCAGATTGCTCAAGATGAACAAGACGCTGAACGTAAGTCTACTATCGGTACTGGTGACCGTTCAGAACGTATCCGTACTTATAATTTCCCTCAAAACCGTGTCACAGACCACCGTATCGGCTTGACCCTCCAAAAACTAGATACCATTTTGTCTGGTAAATTGGATGAAGTTGTGGATGCCTTGGTTCTCTATGACCAAACACAAAAATTAGAAGAATTAAACAAATAATGAAATTAGCTCAATTATTTTCAGATTTTGAAGAAGAGTTGATAAGACAAGGAGAGGAAGCAGAAAGCCTCTCTTTTGTCTATCGTAGCTTAAAAAATCTCTCTTTTACAGACTTTGTCTTTGCCCTCCAGCAAGAGGTAACAGAGGCCGAAAAACAATTTGTAGAAGAAATTTTCCAGCAGTTAGCGTCCCATAAACCAGCTCAGTATATCATCGGACAGGCAGATTTCTTTGGAATGCAGTTAAAAGTGGATGAGCGGGTTTTGATTCCTCGTCCAGAAACAGAAGAGTTGGTAGAACTTATCCTGGCCGAAAATCCTGAGGATAAGCTTAAGGTCCTAGATATCGGGACTGGAAGTGGCGCCATAGCTCTCGCATTAGCTAAAAACAGACCAGATTGGTCAGTGACAGCAGCAGATATCTCCCAAGACGCTTTGCAGCTTGCATCAGAGAATACTAGTAATCAAAATCTTAATATATTTTTTAAAAAATCTGATTGTTTTGCAGAAATTTCTGAAAAATATGATATAATTGTATCCAATCCACCCTATATCTCTCGTGAAGATGAGTCAGAGGTCGGTTTGAATGTTCTGCATTCAGAGCCTCATCTAGCTCTCTTTGCAGATGAGGATGGCCTAGCTATTTACCGTAGAATTGCGGAAGATGCAAAAGACTATCTCAAAGATGGTGGTAAGATTTACCTTGAAATTGGATACAAGCAAGGTCAAAGTGTTCCTGCGCTTTTTAGGAAGCATCTTCCCGAAAAACGGGTACGAACACTCAAAGACCAATTTGGTCAAGATAGGATGGTTGTAGTTGATGATGGACAGGATTAGACAAGAGTTGGAAATGGGTGGGGCAGTCATTTTGCCTACAGAGACAGTTTACGGCCTCTTTGCTAAGGCCTTAGACGAAAAAGCTGTCGACCATGTTTACCAACTCAAACGTCGTCCTAGAGACAAGGCGCTCAATCTTAATGTCGCTTCTCTAGAGGACATCTTGCACTTTTCAAAGAATCAGCCAACTTATCTACAAAAGCTTGTAGAGGCCTTTTTACCGGGTCCCTTGACCATTATCCTCGAAGCCAATGACCGAGTTCCCTATTGGGTCAACTCTGGTCTTGCAACTGTCGGATTTCGGATGCCGAGTCACCCCATTACACTTGATTTAATTCGAGAGACAGGTCCTTTGATTGGGCCGTCTGCCAATATCTCGGGTCAGGCGAGTGGAGTGACCTTTGCTCAAATTCTAGAGGATTTTGACCAAGAGGTTCTGGGTCTGGAGGACGACGCTTTTCTAACTGGACAGGATTCGACTATTTTGGATTTTTCTGGAGACAAGGTGAAAATCTTGCGCCAAGGAGCGATTAAGCGAGAAGATATTCTTGCACAGTTGCCAGAGATTTCTTTTGAGGAGGAATGAGATGCTAAGAGATTTGCAAGAAACAGATGTGAATGCTATATGTGAGATTAACCAAGAGGCTTTGGGCTATTCTTTTAGTCCAGAGGACACAGCTAGTCAACTAGCTAGACTGTCTCAGGATTCTCATCATTTCCTACTTGGCTATGAGGATGAGGTCAGCCATGTCCTACTTGGATATGTCCATGCTGAAGTTTATGAATCTCTCTATTCTAAAGCAGGATTTAATATCTTAGCTTTAGCGGTTTCACCTCAAGCCCAAGGACGAGGTATCGGTAAAAGCCTACTGCAAGGGTTGGATCAAGAAGCAAAAAGACGTGGTTATGAGTTTATCCGCTTAAACTCTGCCGATCACCGTCTGGGTGCTCATGCATTTTATGAAAAAGTTGGTTATACTTGTGATAAAGTGCAGAAACGGTTTATTCGCATCTTTTAGTATATTTTTTTAAACTAAAGGACCAGTCACACTATAAAGGAGAAGACCTATGATTTTTGACAAAGACGATTTTAAAGCATACGATGCTGATCTCTGGAATGCTATTGCCAAAGAAGAAGAACGCCAACAAAACAATATCGAGTTGATTGCTTCGGAAAACGTTGTTTCCAAGGCTGTTATGGCAGCTCAAGGGTCTATCTTGACAAACAAATATGCCGAGGGTTACCCAGGACGTCGTTATTATGGTGGAACTGATGTAGTAGACGTGGTAGAAACTCTAGCTATTGAACGTGCAAAAGAAATTTTCGGTGCTAAATTCGCCAATGTCCAACCTCACTCAGGAAGCCAAGCCAACTGTGCGGCTTACATGGCCTTGATTGAGCCAGGTGATACCGTTATGGGGATGGATTTGGCTGCAGGTGGACACTTGACCCACGGAGCTCCAGTTAGCTTCTCTGGTCAAACCTACAACTTTGTTTCTTATAGTGTGGATCCTGAAACGGAACTCTTGGACTTTGATGCTATCTTGAAACAAGCCCAAGAAGTAAAACCAAAACTAATCGTAGCGGGTGCTTCAGCCTATTCTCAAATTATCGACTTCTCAAAATTCCGTGAAATCGCAGATGCTGTTGGGGCTAAGCTTATGGTAGATATGGCCCATATCGCTGGTTTGGTGGCAGCCGGACTTCACCCAAGCCCAGTGCCATACGCTCATATCACGACAACAACGACCCACAAAACTCTTCGTGGACCTCGTGGTGGTTTGATTTTGACAAATGATGAAGACCTAGCTAAGAAAATCAACTCAGCTATTTTCCCTGGTATTCAGGGTGGTCCTTTGGAGCATGTTGTCGCTGCTAAGGCGGTTTCATTCAAAGAAGTTTTGGATCCAGCCTTTAAGGAATATGCTACTAATGTCATCAAAAACAGCAAGGCTATGGTTGAAGTCTTCTTGCAAGACTCTGATTTCCGTATCATTTCTGGAGGGACTGAAAATCACCTCTTCCTAGTGGATGTAACCAAGGTTGTAGAAAATGGAAAAGTTGCTCAAAACTTGCTAGATGAAGTTAATATTACCCTAAATAAAAACTCAATTCCATACGAAACCTTGTCACCATTCAAGACAAGTGGAATTCGTATCGGAGCAGCAGCCATCACTGCGCGTGGATTTGGTGAAGAAGAAAGCCGTAAAGTGGCTGAACTCATCATTAAAACCCTTAAGAATGCAGAAAATGAGGCTGTATTAGAAGAAGTGAGAAGTGAAGTCAAAGCGTTGACAGATGCCTTCCCACTATACGAGGACTAATACTTTTATGGACATTTATATTAAGAAAGCTATTATCCATCAGTTCAGTCCGGATGATACCGAGCTGTTTCTAGCGGATAAGTTTCTCAATATCACTCCAAAAATCGAGGAATACCTACGTAAAAAAATCGAACGCGTGTATTCAGATGAAGCTAAGACTGGGATTTTCGAAGAAGAAAATCCCTTCTTCAATCACATCACGGATGATTTGTTGGAGACATCAGTAACACTGGCTAATCTCTGGAAAGAGGAGTTTAGCATTTCTGAAAATCTCAAGACCAATGACTTGATTTTTGTTCAGTTTTCTAAAGAAGGCGTTGAGCATTTCGCTTTCTTGCGAATTGCCCTGCGGGAAACCTTGATTCACCTTGGAGGAGAAGTTGATAATCCAATCAAGCTAACTCAGAATAATCTACCTGGATTTGGAATGGGAGCTGACGAGGCCTTGGTGGTCAATCTTCAAAGTCGCAAGTACCATCTCATCGAAAAACGCATCAAGTACAATGGGACTTTTTTGAACTACTTTTCAGAAAATCTCCTAGCTGTTGCACCTAAGATTTCGCCAAAAAAATCCATCAAGGAACTGGAAAAAACGGCCCATAGAATTGCAGAGTCCTTTAAAACAGATGATTTTCAATTTCAATCCAAGGTCAAATCAGCGATTTTCAACAATCTTGAAGAAAGTAATGAACTGTCACCTGAAAAATTGGCTAATGACCTTTTTGATAACAATCTGACAGCTCGTTTAAGCTTTATTGACCAAGTTAAGGAAGCCGTACCAGAACCAATCCAGTTCGATGAAATTGATGCCAGTCGTCAGCTCAAGAAATTTGAAAACCAAAAACTTTCCTTGTCAAATGGAATTGAGCTCATCGTTC
>CAUQPD010000060.1:0-6408 GCA_963519935.1 uncultured Streptococcus sp. | reverse complement strand
AAGTAACTGTACAACTGAACTGAGACGTCTTGCTTACTTGAAGTGTTTTTGTACTCTCAAGATTTAAGTAACTGTACAACCAAAGGCTTTGGTTGGCTTTTACAACCGCGTTTTTGTACTCTCAAGATTTAAGTAACTGTACAACATAAGCTACCACATTTCTCACAGCTGATTAGTTTTTGTACTCTCAAGATTTAAGTAACTGTACAACCCTTTTATTTCTACGGCGTAGACGATCCAAGTTTTTGTACTCTCAAGATTTAAGTAACTGTACAACCACTCAAACGTTGGGAAGTTGATCTTGGTAGTTTTTGTACTCTCAAGATTTAAGTAACTGTACAACGGTTATGGCAGGAATACACTATATAAGATAGTTTTTGTACTCTCAAGATTTAAGTAACTGTACAACGGTCTGAATTAGATCTAACTCAGCAATCGGAACGGAAACGCCCTCTTTAGCTTCTTAAGAATAAGCTCACCAGTATGGTATAATGTCATATAGTAGCGATCAGAGAGGAAAGGAGCGGAAACGATGCTAGCTATTTGTATAGATTCTATAGGTGACAAGTCAGGGACCTATAAGTTGTTAAGAAACCATTCATCCTTGCCTTTTTCTTTAATCCAATCCAGAATCAAAGATCATGACACGGTGATAGAAGTAGACATGTTAGATTTGGATGAATTGAAAAAGGTTAGAGAACTCATCCGTGAGTTGAGTGCTATTGGGACCAAGGTTACGATGAGGGATTCGACTGGTATTATCACCTTAGAAATAGTAAATAATCTTATTTCTACTTTTGAAGAGATTGCGGCAGAGAGAGAAGAACTGGATGCTCTGATGTTTGAAGAGGAAGAGTGAGTGCCACGTTTTTCAGTGGATCACCAAGTTAGTTTTTAGTAATAGAAGGAAAACTGATGAATGATAATAGAAATTTATTGCGCTTCTTACAGGAGTTGATGTACGGTCTTGTAGATCTTATCAGTGAGAAAGAATATCAGGAGTTTGTCCTTGATTCCTTAAAACTTTCAAAACAGGAGCTTGATAAAGAGAGTGATTTTTGCCCAGATATTTTATATAATCGACTGGAAAATATAGACGAGCAGGATATCTTGACATTTCAGGTATTGGATAAGAAAACCAATCCACTAGTATGGAACTGTATCGCTAATTTCTTTGTTTTAGTTTGTCACTATTCATATATTGCTTCGGAAGAAATCTACCTACCACAAACGATTGAAAGTGTCGACGAGGACATACTTGAGGTTCTTTCCTTAAGTTACAAACAAATTCTAGCTGAAAATAGGGAACTTATTTCACAAATAACTGGACCAGAATTAGAAGGATATCTAAAGTATGATCTCGTTAAAAACTACTTTGGACCACTATTTTTATCTGATGAGAACGAATAGGCCATTCGTTCAAGCATAGATCAGGAGAGGATATGCTTACTAGTTATTTTATGTTGATTTTTGCTGAGGCAATTGCGAATCGTATGGAAACAGAATATACTTCACATATTCGAACCGCCTTGGATGCATGTTGGAGTTTTTTGGAGAATAGAGATAAAAGGGGAGAGGAACTTTATCGCCTTTTAGATGATGGGACAGACTTCAGTGGAATATTTATCTACATGCAATTAGATGAAAATGAAGCGAATGGTCTCTTGTGGGACAACATTAGTTATGTAATAGGTGTGACTGCTAAAGAAGCTTTTGAGTTTGAAAATAAGAAAGAGCTTCCTTCTCCCTTAGAGAACATTGAACCAGAACTACTTGATGTCTTTATTGATAATTTAAAAGAAATCAGCATGGATCTTTATCATCACGTCGAAACAGTAAAAATTTTCATCAATAGAAATCCATACCCATCAAGAGAATCCGCCCTAAAAGAACTAGATAGACTGGGATTATTTAGATGATTTGATTAGAAGGTTTGGCGAAAAATCAAAAAGAACACCCCAGAAGTTAGAGTCTCATCTCTACTTTTGGGGTGTCGTTTATTTTCTATCCTTAAGCATTTTACAGTACCCACGTACGGATAGCATGGGCGACGCCGGATTCGTCGTTTGTTTTGGTGATGTATTTGGCGATTTTTTTGAGTTCTGGATTTCCATTTTCCATAACAACGGGGTTGCCAACGACTTCGAGCATGGCACGGTCATTCTCTTCGTCCCCGATCGCCATGGTTTCATCTTTGGTTAATCCGAGTTTTTCAGCTAAGTGAGTGATGGCTGAACCCTTGTCTACATTCTTTTTAAGGAGTTCGAGGTAGAAAGGAGCAGATTTGTTGATGGAGTAGCGTTCGTAAAATTCTGCTGGTATCTTTTCAATCGCAGCATCGAGGATTTCTGGTTCATCGATGAACATACATTTGACGATTTCTTTGTCAGCCATTTCTTCTGGAGTGCGGTAGAAAATAGGCATGCTGACGAGGGTTGATTCGTGCACCGTGTACTTTCCGATATTGCGATTGGCAGTATAGATACCGTCCTTGGTAATAGCGTGCATGTGGACACCGAGCTTGCGACTGAGAAATTCCATATCCAGATAATCCTCATAGGTCAAGGATTCGCTGATAATCTCATGTCCTGTAGCGGTTTCTTGGACAAGGGCACCATTGAAAGTTACAACATAGTCACCCTCGTCTCTCAACTGCAAGTCGTCCAGAAGTTTGGCAACACCTGCGATAGGACGACCCGTTGCAATCACGACTTTGACACCAGCTTGTTTGGCATCTTGGATGGCAGAAAAGACTTCAGGAGTGATTTCCCTTTTACTGTTAACCAGGGTACCATCGATATCGACGGCGATTAGTTTAATACTCATAAATTTCCTCTATTCGTTCTTATTTGGGGTAAAATGATCGTTCTCAATCAAGTGTAAAAATTGCTGGGTAATGCTTGCGAAGATACTGTTTTGGTCCAACATTTCTTTAGGAAAATAGAAACGATTGTCCCCATGGCGGCTGCCAGCAAGGGATTGGACGATAGGAGACAGGCTAGAGAGTTCAGCCAGTTCTCCATTTTTTTGTAGAATCTCAATCTGTGTCCGTGGATTTTCAGATTCGGGACGATAGATATCATAAGGGAGGTCAAAGTTCTTATGAATGGCTGTATAGTAGTCTGGATCAAAACCGATTTCTTCAACCAGTTGTCTCATGGTTGCGAGTTGATCTTGGTCTTTTTCTGAAAAAGTAAGGGATTTAAAGACCTTGCGGTTGACAAAACGTTGCGACAAGTCGGCTAGTATCTTGTCAGGACTGGTCATCCAGAGTTGGAAGTAGGTATTCATCACGCCGTCATCAAGTGCCAGATAGTCAGATAGAGTAACTTTCTTTTCAAAAAAAGGTAGCAAATGAGGAGAAGTGCGTGCAAAGAAGTCCTGGTCTTCAGGATAGAGTTCCTTGGCGCGTTTGAGGAGATTTTGTAGGAGAACTTCCATGGCACGTGTTGCTGGGTGGAAATAAACCTGCATATACATCTGGTAGCGACTGAGAACATAGTCTTCGATGGCATGCATGCCGTTGCGCTGAAAAGCGATCCCATTTTCGACAGGACGAATGACTCGGAGGATGCGAGTCAGGTCAAATTCCCCATAAGATGCTCCTGTAAAATAGGAGTCGCGCAAGAGATAGTCCATGCGGTCTGCATCAATCTGACTAGAAATGAGCTGCACGACCTGCTTGTTAGGATAGGTATGGTCAATGACACTAGCCACCTTTTTAGGAAAGTCTGGTGCTACTTGTAACAGGACTTGGTGGATCTCTGTCTCAGGACTTTGGATGATTTCCTGGGTAATAGCCTCATGATCTGTATCGAAGAGATTTTCAAAAGTATGGGAGTAGGCACCATGTCCAAGGTCATGAAGGAGCGCAGCGGTCATGGTCAAGAGAGATTCAGCAGGATCCCATTCTTCAGGATATTTTTCTTCAAAAATCTCCGTGATACGACGAGCAATCTCATAGACTCCCAAACAGTGGGAAAAGCGACTGTGCTCCCCACCATGGAAAGTATAGCTGGAAGTTCCTAGCTGTTTGATACGACGCAAGCGTTGAAATTCTTTTGTATTGATCAAGTCATAGATGACCTGATTGTTTACATGGATATAGTTGTGAACTGGGTCACGGAATACTTTTTCGTTCATATGACCATTATAGCAAAATCCTGCTCTTTTTGGTAAAATAGTAGGACAAGAGACAAGAAAGAGGATTTGATGTGAAGATTCGGATGCGAAATAGGATTCAGTTTGATGAACAGTTGGAAGTCGTTGACCAACTCTATGACGTGGAAGTGCGTGAAAAGGGCGATTATAGCTATCTGCTTTTCTACAATGAGGAAAAAGAAAAAGTAGTCATTAAATTCCATGGTCAAGAACTGGTGATGACCCGTTTCTCCAATCCGAAGACCATGATGAAATTTCTAAAGGATAGTGATAGTTTGGCCTATATTCCTACTCCAATGGGGATGCAGGAGTTTATCATCCAAACGAATCACTACGAACTGGATGGGCAAAAGATTGAGCTAGCCTATCAACTGCAAAATCAAGAGGGACATCCCTTTGCCAGCTATCAATTAGAAATTACTTGGGGATAAGAAAAAGGTTGGCGAATGCCAACCTTATTTGATATAGAGTTCTTGATTTTTTAGGACAATTTCACGCACACTTGCGAATTTCTTGAGTTTTTTAAGTTCTTCAGGATGGGTTACGAGAGTAATAACATAGCCTTCTTTACCCATACGACCTGTACGGCCAGCACGGTGAGTGTAAGTTTCGATATCTCTAGGGACGTCGAAGTTTACGACACATTCTAGGCTATCGATATCAATTCCACGTGCCAAAAGGTCAGTTGCAAGGAGCAGGGTTAGCTGCTTATCTTTAAACTTTTCCAAGATGACTTTTCGAAATTTAACATTGACATCGCTAGCGAGGGAAACAGCTAAGATATCCCGATACTGTAATTTTTCCTCTGCACTTCCAAGGTCTGATAGGCTATTAAAGAAAACTAGTCCGCGGAAATCCTCTACATGAGCCAGTTTTCGCAGCATATCCACACGATGACGTTGGTCCACCTGCATGTAGAAATGTTGAATGTTGTCTAGTTTTTGATCAGAGAGATCAATGGTATGTGTGTTGGGCGCAATCTTTTCTTGGTCAAACTTGGTCGTCGCACTCATGTAGATGAGTTGGTGGTCACGAGGTGCGTAGTGGGTGATTTTCTCGACAAAGTGAATCTGAGAATCATCGAGCAATTGGTCAAATTCATCCAGGATGATGGTTTCCACATTCATCATCTTGATTTTTTTCAATTTAATCAACTCAAAGATACGGCCAGGTGTTCCAATCAGAATTTCTGGTCCTTTTTTAAGACGTTCAATCTGGCGTTTTTGACTGGAACCTGATAAGAAGAGCTGAGCAGTCAAACCGATGGCTTCTGCCCACGTTTTACACACGTCAAAAATCTGTCCAGCAAGTTCTGTATTTGGTGCTAGAATCAAGAGTTGCTGGGCTTTTTTCTTTTGTAGTCTGAGAAGACTTGGGAGTAAATAAGCTAGCGTCTTACCAGTTCCTGTTGGGCTCACTCCCAGTAGGTTTTCTCCAGCGAGGATGGGTTCAAATAGTTGAATTTGAATGGGGGTAAATTCCTGGAAACCGAGTTGGTCGCTCAGTTCTTGCCATTCAGTGGGTAGTTTGGTTTTCATTTTTCTGCCTCAAATCTAATGCCAGCAGTCTGGCGCATGGTATAGAGTAGCTCATGAATAGAACTTGCATCATCCAGCCAAGTCTGGTAAAGTTTTTGGTCTGGCTGCTGGATCATGTATGCAAATGCAGCAACTTCCTCAGTCATCGTATGAGGAGCCTGTTGGATAGGGAGTTGAACTTGATTTCCTTGGTGGTTAGTAAAAATAGCTGAGCGGACATGTTCAATCGTGTTGAGGGTCAAGGTTCCATCTGCTGTGTAAATCTCACAAGGAAGATTGGAAGTGATGTTTTTCCCAGCTTTTATATGAACTTGAAAGTCAGGGTAGAAGAGGATACCGTCTCCATTTAGGTCAATGCTATTGTCAAGCTGTTGGGCCTGATAGGTCGCGTCCTTAGCTTCTCCAAAGAGACGAACAGCAGCGTAGACAGGATAAATCCCCAAGTCCATAAGGGCTCCACCGGCAAAACGATCTGAAAAGACATTTGGCGTCTGCCCAGCCAACAAGTTCGGCATCTTGGAAGAATACTTGGCATAGTTGAAATCTGCGCCTAAGATTTGCTTGTCTGCTAAAAAATTCTTAATAGTAGTAAAGGCTTCCTCGTGGTAATTACGAGCAGCTTCAAAGATAAAACAGTGATTTTTCTCAGCTGTCTGTCTCAAATCTAGCCATTCTTGTGGCTGAGTGACAGCTGGCTTTTCAAGAATGA
>CAUQPD010000059.1:0-6470 GCA_963519935.1 uncultured Streptococcus sp. | reverse complement strand
GGTTTTCCTTGGTTCAATTCTTGACGACGTTGGTAAAGTTTTGCTTCTTCCCATTCTTTTTGCCAAACTGGTTCTTTAGTTGGAAGACCAGCACGCATAGGAAAGTCTGTTTTCCCTAAATTGAGGGTTTCTTTAAGTTTCATTGTTACTCCTTTAATTTAAAATGACAAAATAAAAACCACGATTCGCAAAAAGGACGAAAATCGTGGTACCACCTTTGTTCGAAAAAAGACAGGGTCTCTTTTCCTCTTTTCCCGTAACGTGGGGAACGTCTAGTCTTACTGTTTTCGGACTGGATTGCTTGAGAGGATAATCTAACCACTAGGGATTGCAGGACTCTCACCATCTCCCGCTCGCTGAAAATATAGTTGGTTGGATCTTGTTCTCACATTTTTTATAGGATAAGAACAGATTCTTTGTTTGCATCGTCCTCAGTTGTTGCAGTAGCTTCTACTTCAACTGACTCTTCATGCTGGTCACTTTCTTCTGTCTGTTGATTTTGTTGAGCTTCAAACTCAGCTAATTCTTTGTTGCCAGCCTCGATACGAGCTTGCAATTCAGCAACCTCTTCTGGTGTGAATTGACGAGTCATATCAATTGGTTCTTCCTCTGGTTGTAAAGATACAGTTTCACCAAGAACTTCACCCAACACTTCTTTAAAGGCTTCATCACTTGTCTGAAGGTAAGTAGCTGTTGGGCGAAGAATATCTTCCCAATCAGATGACTCAACAATTGCTAACTGACTTTCAATCGTAGACTTGAGGCGTTGATGGAATACGCGGCTCTTGTTCTTCAACTCTTCTGTCTCAACAGCCACTCTCTTCGCATTATCTGTAGCCTGACGGAGAATTTCATTTGCCTTGTATTTCGCTTCTTCAAGCAAACGCTGAGCATCTTGTTCAGCTTGTTGAATAATATTGTTTGAACGTTCTTGAGCAGCTTGTTTAACACGCTCCGCTGTATCTTGAGCAATCAAAACTGACTGACTCAAGGAATCCTTCATCTCATCAAAGTAAGACAAACGTTCTTCCAAACTCTTGATGTGTGTCTCTTTATCGTGATTGCTACGAACCAAGTCTTCGTAGTCACGAACAACGATATCAAGAAACTCGTCTACTTCTTCTGGGTCAAAACCTCTAAATCTTGTGCCAAAGGTTTTATCTTTAATTTCTAACGATGTAATTGGCATACTTTTCCTCACTTACTTAATAAAAAATAGAATCATTAATTGCTTCTGGTTCTTGCTCGCTTGTTACTGTTCTCTTAGGAATATCATTCGTATAATAGGAAAGACGTTCTTCTAGTTTTTTGATATAGAGTTCAGTTTCATCTTTGTATCGAATCATCTCCTCTAATTCAAAGTAAATCTTATCTAGAAAGAGGTCAACTTCTTCCTGATTGTAGCCTCTGAATGTTCTTGAGAAAGCTTTATCACTTATTTCTTGTGGTGTAATCGACATATTTTTTCTCACTTGCTTAAAAGTAGCCGGACTGTTAGTTTTTTCTTATCCTTTTTTGTCTGTCCATTGTCTTTGACAATTTTTAGACGACCAAACTTTCTCACACTGATCAAATCTCCAACTGCAACCTGGTAATCACTTTTTTCAACCAGATGATAGTTTACCTGGACAGATTTTTTCTCTATCAGTTGACTGGCTTGGTTTCTAGATAATTTCAAGGCACTTGATAAGAGGGCATCCAATCGAAAACTCGAAACTAAAATTTCTCGTTCTCTATAATCAATTTTAGACAAAATCCTATCGGTAAAAGGACGTTCCTCCAGCGATACAGGAAGTCTGCCAATCTTTCTTATTCCATCCTGAAAAAGAGGAATGAAATCACGATTGACAAAAATCTGTGCTCTCTTTTCATCTACCAAGATATCACCAAATAATTTACGGTCAATTCCTAGTTGGTTGATGATTGTTCCCAATATTTTTCCATGACTCAGTTGTTCAAACTTACTCGGATAGCAAATTTCCAACAAGGCCATTTCAAAGTCTGATATCTCAGGTTCAAAGTAATCTGGATAGAGAAGAACTCGAACCGACTCTGTCGGAAGAACATCACCACTACTTTGGCAACCCAGTCCATATGTCCCAGCTAGCACCCTCAAGATCTGTTCCTGATGGGGATTGATAAAAGGAGTAAGTACCGGCGCATAGATATCTTCTACCCGCTTGATCCACTCTAAACCCTTATCAATAAAGGGAATATCATCTTGGGAAAAATGCTGATAAATGGCTCGATTTACTGTCATAGTAATAGTACTAATCGTGTTAAGAGATTTCCAACAAACTGAATCAGAATCAGCGCTGCCCAAACCGTAAAATCAAGACCAGCAAATTGTAGATTGAGCTTACGAAGTGGCTCAATAACTGGGCGAGCAAGTCTGATAACTAAGCGACCTAGTTGGCTTTCATAGGCATTTGGAAACCATGAAAGAAGAGCAAATGCAACGAGAATGATGGAATAAATGCTAACCGCATTTTGGATTAAACGGATTAAGAAAATCATTATCTTGCTCTATTTCGTTTAATATCAAAACCAAACTCAGCGCTTTGTGATTCGTCTGGGAGCTTGATATCTTCAATATTCACGATAACGTTGACAGGAGTCAATAGATACATCGTGCTTGCAACTTTTTTCATATTTCCAGCCAAGACATGACGGGCCCCATCCAAGTAATCAAGGCAACGACGGGCTTGTACCTCTGTCATGTATTGGAAATCAATCAAAATACTTTCATTTCCAGCCAACAAATCTACAATTTCCGTTGCATCTTCATATTTTCTTGGATAGCGAACGTCAATTGTCACTTTCTCATCTGAACGATGGCTTTGCATTGCCAATTCTTGCTGTCGCGCATGTAGACGAGTAATATTTGCATCTTTTGCTGATCCTGACTGAGCAGGTGCTGGTAATTCTTTAGAAGATGAGATGGCTGGGCTAACTGTTTCCTCTTGTTGAGTCTGGTAGTTAGTCGTTTCTTCTCCGTCTTCTGTAAAATAATCTATAAATTTATCGAATCTATCTTTTAAAGACATAGCTCTCTCCTATTTAAAAAATGCTGTACCGATTCGAACAAAGGTTGAGCCGAACTGAATCGCTTCTTTAAAATCACGACTCATTCCCATGCTTAGCTCTGTCATCGGCATATTAGGGATTTGTTTTTCTCTAATTTCTGCTTGCAGAGCCTGCGTATCCTTGAAAATTTCTTTCAATTCATCACTGTCTGCCTCAAAAGGAGCCATGGTCATTAAACCAACATACTCAATCTGATCTAACTTAGCCAATTCTGGCAAAAGTTCTAGCAATTCTTCTTTTGAAAATCCATGCTTGCTTTCTTCTCCAGAAATATTGACCTGCAAGAAACACTTGATAACATGATCTGTTCTCTTTTGAATTTCCTGGGCTAACTTAAGGGAATCTAAAGCATGAAAGTAATCCACATATGGGATTACTTCTTTCACTTTCCGTCTCTGTAGTGTTCCTATTAAATGCCAAGTAACTGGGTAATCTTTCAAGGCCTGATATTTTTCTAAAAATTTATCGACTCGATTTTCACCTATATGACGGACACCAAGCGGAAGCAAGGCTTCCGCTGTTTGTACATCTACATACTTTGTCACTGCGATTACTGAAACAGCATCTAGAGCACGGTTGGCTTCTTGACTAGCATCAGCTATTTGCTGAAAAACTAATTCAGTATTTTTTTTCAAATTCATTGATTAACGATTTTTGAAGAATGGAGGTGTATCCAATTCATCTTCATCTTGTGAAACTGGTGTTTCGAAGCGTTCTACTGGTGAAACAACTGGATCTGTTTGGCGAACAATTGACTCACGACGCAAGTCCCAGTCTCCAAAAGCAGAGGCTTGGTTTGTTTCAAAACGACGTGGGCTTGATTTAGGCAATTCTGCTGTCTCTTCCAAGTCGAATTGACGGTCAAATGTGTGTGCTTGAGGAGCTTTAGTTGATGGACGTCCAACTGGTTGGTTGTTACGAGCTCCAACTACTTTTTCCACTCGCTCTTGGCGAACACCTGTCGCTACAACAGTAACACGGATTTCATCCTTCATGCTTTCGTCAATTGAAGTTCCAAGCCAGATGTTTACACCTTGGCCAGCTGCTTGGTTGACGATTTCTGAAGCTTCTTCTGCTTCAATCAAGGTCAAGTCAAGACCACCAGTAACGTTGACGATGACATCCTCTGCTCCATCGATAGTTGTTTCAAGAAGTGGAGAGTAAATTGCTTTACGAGCCGCTTCAACAACACGTTCTTCACCACTACCGATACCGATACCCATAAGGGCATTTCCTTTATTTGCCATTACAGTTTTCACGTCAGCAAAGTCAAGGTTAATCAATCCTGGGTTCGTGATCAAGTCAGTGATCCCTTGAACACCTTGGCGAAGAACGTTATCTGCTTCGCTAAGAGCTTCAAGAAGTGGCGTTTTCTTATCAACAATTTCAAGCAAGTTGTTGTTAGAGATAATCAACAAAGTATCAACATGCTCGCGAAGTTCATTGATTCCTTCTACAGCGTACTGACCACGTTTGCTTCCTTCAAATCCGAAAGGACGTGTCACAACACCAACTGTAAGAGCACCAAGATCTTTAGCGATACGTGCAATCACTGGGGCAGCACCTGTTCCAGATCCTCCACCCATACCAGCAGTAATGAAGACCATGTCTGCACCGCTGATTGCTTCCGTCAAAGCTTCTTCGCTTTCTTCTGCAGCCTTACGTCCAACTTCTGGACGACCTCCAGCACCCAAACCACGAGTCAATTTTGGACCAAGTTGGATAACTGTTTCTGCTTTCGTACTGCTAAGGGCTTGTACATCAGTGTTGGCTGCTATAAATTCTACACCAGCAACACCTTCGTCAACCATGCGGTTAATGGCGTTACCACCACCACCACCGACACCAATTACCTTAATAACTGCGCCTTGAGCTGCTGCTGTATCAAATGAAAATGTCATAATTTCTTATCCTCTTTTATTCATCAAACATGCTTCCGATTAAACCACGGAAACGTTCTGTTAGCTTCGGTTTACTTTGAGAACTTGCTTGGAATTCTTCCTTAGGAGCAACTGGAGTTTCCTGCACGGTTTCAGCTGGAGCTGTTTGTGCTGGACTTGGTTGCGTTACTGGATTCAAACGTTGATTTGGAATGCCAAAGTTGATTGGTTTTTGACGAAGGAATTCATCTCCTTTAACTGCTTTTTGAGCAAGAAGATTGACTTCAGTCAATTTACCAGCAAACTCAGACAAGCTAATCACGTGTGCAAATGCAGGGTTGCGAATTCCAACTTGATTTGGTACATAAAGTTTTACGCGAATACCAAATACTTCTTGGGCTAATTCAACAATTCCTGGCAAAATTGCATTTCCACCGATAAGGACGATACCTCCTGGCAAATCTAACAAGTGTCTTCTTTCCAACTCTTGTTTGATTTGGTCAAAGATATGTTTGATGCGTGCTGAGATAATTTCTGCCAAGTAGCTTTCTGTTACTTCAACAGGTTCTACTTCACCAATTACTTCAACTTGGAAAGTTTCGTTACTTGCAAGTGGAACGTAAGCTTCACCATAGTTCAGTTTCAAACTTTCTGCAATTTTTTGAGATGTTTTCAAGACTTTAGAAATGTCTTTAGTAACGTAATCTCCACCTTCTTGGTAGATGTTAGTGAACTGCAATTCTTGGTTGCGGATAGTCGCTACAGTAGTCTGACCTCCACCCATGTCAATGACAGTCGCACCAAATTCGCGTTCTCCTTCATTGAGAACGGAGTTCACAATTGCCAAAGGTGAAATAATCACATTATCAACATGAATACCTACACGCTCAACTGTCTTGCGGAGATTGTGTAGAATTGTACGAGGTCCTGTGTAAAGCAGACCACGCATTTCCAAACGGACACCCATCATACCACGAGGGTCACGGATGCCTTGGAATCCATCCACGATGAATTCTTCTGGAATAAAGGTAATCACTTCACGATCAGGAGTCATGCTCTTTGTCAAAGCTGATTTGACAACATTTTCAACATCTTGATCTGTGATTTCTTTAGTATCTGAAGTTACAGGAATCATTCCTTGTGTTGGTTCAACCTGCAAGAGGTTTGCTGGAAGGCCAACGTTAACAGACTTAATAGAAATACCAGCTTTCTCTTCTGCCTGTGTGATTGCAGATTTGATTGCTGAAGCAGCTGCTTCAATATCAACAATAATTCCGTCTTTTACACCTTTACTTTTGGCATTGCTAACACCAATTACATTTACTTCACCATCTCTATGCTCAGCTACTAGCACTTTAATCGAGCTAGTTCCGATATCTAAGCCTGTAAAAAAACCATCTCTAGTCATTACATCGCATCCTCTCTGTCTTCCAAGTTTCTCACTTCTATTTAATAACTATGTTTGGGCATAGCTATTCAAAGAATATTATAACACAAAAAATC
>CAUQPD010000058.1:0-7318 GCA_963519935.1 uncultured Streptococcus sp. | reverse complement strand
CTCGTAAAGCATCACAATTCTCAAAACGTTAATCAATACGATTATATCAACGTTTACAGACATTCAAGAATTATTTCTTGGATGTCTTTTTTGTTTCAAAAAATCAAAGTTCACCCCAAAATTCACCCCATATTCACCCCATCAATTTTTTAAACTACGAAAAGCAATATCACCTACAGTCTGATTGACTTTATCTTTGATATTAACGTAAGTTTTTGTAATCTCTTTATCACTATGAGTAAGAGCTTCTGAGAAGGCTTCAAGAGAAACACCTGCTTGTTTAGCAAGAGTAGCACCAGTATGTCTTAGTTTGTGTGGTGATGCTGGTGCTAATTCGGGATGTCTTCGTCTGACTGATTTCATCTTGATAAAACTTAAAATTTTTCTAATTATAACGAAGCATAGTCAAAAAGCTATGACCTCTATATTCACAAAAAAATCCAGACCAATACTAGTCCAGATTTCTTGTCTATTAAACATTCTTTTCAAAGAATGGAAGAACGGCTGTAACGGCTTTGTCAACGCAATTATTTAACTGTGAGAATCCGACGCACATAAATTTTAAATGGTGTCTCAGTCACATTTAAATTTATGAGACGCTTAGACGTTAGGCTTTCAATTTGTCAAATTTTGCTTTGACATTTGCCTTGAATTCTTCAAGTTTAGCCTTGCGTTCGGCTTTACGTTCAGCCTTCATTTGTGCACGTGCCTGGTTGTAGAGGTCTTCTTGGACTTGCAGAGCTGCTTCGATTTCGGCTACGACGGTTGCTACATCCCAACGCACGATTTGGGTGTCGTACTTGGTGAAGTAAGCATCGATGACTGCTTCGTTGTTTTCTTGCACCAAGGCGACAACGGCTGTTTCGCCGTCGATCAATTTTTGAGACACAACGTCAATCAAGCCAGCTTCTGCCGTATCAACGGTATCACCAGCAGCCAAACCATAGAGGCTGCCAATACCATAACCAAACAAGACGCCGATAGGACCACCCAAAAGCCCGATAACTGCACCGAGCAAGCCACCTTCTAGGGTTGCATCCGTCGTTGAATCTTCAAAGTCATAGCGTTCTTTTTCAACGATGTGACCGTTTTCATTTTTGACCAAGGCGATTTGAGCAACCTTGGTCGTCTGAGTTTGGCGGAAAGCCTTCAAATCCGCAAAGGACTGATAAGCTTCGCTTTCAGTGTTAAAGACTGAAACTACTAGGTTTTCCATAGTTAGTACCTCTTTTCTAAATATATACGTTCATTATAATACAGTTTCAATCACTTTTCAATCATTTTAGTGCGACATTTTAATTGATATGTCGCGTTTATCAGCGTCAAAGAACAGTTTCAGGCAGCGGTATATCTTTGCCATATCCCAGCCCAGACACTCTGGCGACTCTGAGTGATTATCAAGAAAGGCGTCCAGCAACATCTTAAAGCCTCCCGTGCAAAAAGTAAATAAATAGTGTTTTTCCTGTATGCCTGTCACACGGCTAAAAGACCGCTTGACCAAATCTTCCAGAAAATTATAGCAGATATTATGTACCAGCTCTGTGTAGCGAGTCTGATGAGCGTGCCGAATCACATCGACACTTTTATAGAATCTGCCAACTGTTTCCTTATGGTCGAATCCTTGAAAGAAGTCGCTTTATTCGTCGGTCAAGACAATTAATTTGGCTGGTGCAACTGATTCGCCAAGCTATGAACAAGCAATTATTACCTTTTGAAAGCAAAAATGGCAATTATGAAGGTGAAGCTACTCAGGTCTTAGTTCTTCTATCCAATTACTATGCAGACAAAAAACTATTTGATGAAAATACAGATGAATATGGAAATATCTTGATTTTAAAGGATTCATCCATCATTTCTAAATTATCGGCTATCCCAGATTTATTAAAAAGGGGATCTAGTAGGTAACAATAATATCGAATATATCAAAGTACGCAATATTAGGATTTCTTCAGAGGTTGAGTTAGAGTCAGATGTTGATGGGGATAAGTCGGATAATCTGCCAATAGATATAAAAATACTAGAAAACAGGCTTGAAAAAGGCTCGTAAAGCTAGCCAGTTCTCTAAACGTTAATTCGTTGCTGGACAGCAGAATACAAACGAAAACACTTTGCATCTTGCAAGGTGTTTTTTTCTATGAGAACTGGCGGTGCGCAATTAGGATAGCTCTAGCGACTTTAGTCGCATAGAGATATGCTATGCACAGTTGCCTCAAGAAAACAATGCTTCTTGGTCCACCCTGTTAGACAAGCTTCAAAACCAAGGAATCCAACAGATTTCTCTTGTAGTTACAGATGGCTTTAAGGGGCTTGAGCAGATTATCAGTCAGGCTCACCCATTAGCTAAACAACAATGTTGCTTAATTCATATTAGTCGAAATCTAGCTAGTAAAGTGAAACGAGCAGATAGAGCGGTTATTCTGGGGCAATTTATAATGATTTATCGTGCTGAAAATTTAGAAATGGCAGGACAAGCTTTAGAGGACTTTCTCGCCGAATGGAAACCAAAGTATAGGAAAGTCATGGAAAGTCTGGAGAAGACGGATAATCTTTTAACTTTTTATCAGTTTCCCTACCAGATTTGGCACAGCATGTATTCGACAAACCTCATTGAGTCTCTTAACAAAGAAATCAAACATCAAACGAAAAAGAAGGTTCTTTTTCCTAATGAGGAGGCTCTGGAACGTTACTTAGTTACGTTGTTTGAAGATTATAATTTCAAGCAAAGTCAACGAATCCATAAAGGGTTTGGTCAATGTTCTGATACACTTGAAAGCTTATTTAATTAACACTCCGTAACTCTACTTAAGTGTTTACACATAATTATTGACAGTATCAAAAAATAAAGTATATTGTTTTCATCATAATATAATTAAATATCAGTATAGAGAATTTTATCTATATATCAGATATCAGCAATTGCTTTTGCTGTCATTTTTCGCTACAATAGTTACAAGGAGGAAATAAACATGTTAAAAGAAGTATTAAACGTCGCAAAAGTTGCGAAAAAATCATCTCTCTTCTTAGGAGGGGTAGCATTTGGGACGCTTGGCTTGAAAGTCTTAGCAAGTAAAGAAGCTAAGAAAGGCTATTCTAAGGCCTTGGCTAAAGCTTACAAATTGAAAGATGGACTGGATGCATCTGTTTCTGTTGTAAAACAACACGGTGATGATGTTTTACAAGACGCTAAATATTTATACGAACAGGAAAAGAAAGAAGAACAATTAGATAGCCTGACAGGTGAATAATATGTCTTTTAAAGTGCTACACAGAGGATATCAACATATCCGATTATCGTCCTCGTTTTCACTGACCTTGGATATTCAAGATTATCTTCGTTCCTTGGCTAAAGATGAAAAAGGGATCGACTCTATTCAGTTTTATATGGATCAGCAGCACTTTACTCTACGTATGAAAGAAGGCTTCTCTGTATTAGAAAATGCAGAGGCCTTTTTAAAAAAAATTGACAAGGGGAAAGTTTCGGACTTGATGACTCTTCCCATTCGTAGAGAAGAGAGTGCTTATTCAATTGTATCGGGTGCAGCGATTAAGCGTTTGCTGTTTCGAAGTTTTGTACCCTACCCTATTCGTTATATTTGGACTTGTTATCAGGCTTTGGGTTATGTCAAAGAAGCCTATCAAACTTTAGCGCGCAAGGAACTAACCATGGAGGTCTTGGACTGTTCGGCCATTTTGTTGTCCTTGTTTATGAACCAATCCAAGACAGCTAGCAACATCATGTTTATGCTTGATTTGGGTAATCATCTGGATCAGTGGTCTTTAAAAAAAACAGCAACAGATTTGGAACAAAGCCTTCTTGCTAAAGAAAGTGATGTTTTCTTAGTGCGGGGAGACATGGTCATCAGCATCAAGAGTTCTGATGTTCAAGTAGGTGATGTATTAGTTGTCTCCCAAGGGAATGAAATCTTGTTTGACGGCCAAGTGGTTTCAGGATTAGGCATGGTCAATGAGAGTTCCTTGACTGGAGAGAGCTTCCCTGTTGAAAAGAAAGAGGGAGATTCTGTATGTGCGAATACTGTTTTGGAAACAGGAGAGTTAAGAATTCGTGTGACTGATAATCAGATAAACAGTCGTATTTTGCAACTCATCAATCTGATGAAAAAATCTGAAGAGAGTAAGAAGACAAAACAACGTCATTTTATTAGGATGGCAGACAAGGTTGTAAAATATAACTTCTTAGGTGCTGGTTTGACTTATCTGTTAACAGGTTCGTTTTCAAAAGCCATTTCCTTTTTATTGGTGGATTTTTCATGTGCTCTAAAAATATCCACACCTGTAGCCTACCTTACGGCCATAAAGGAAGGTCTAAATCGAGAAATGGTTATTAAAGATGGTGATGTATTAGAAAAATATCTGGAAGTGGATACTTTCTTGTTTGATAAAACGGGTACCATCACGACGAGTTATCCTTTGGTTGAAAAGGTTCTTCCTTTCGGAGATTATACTGAGAAAGATATTTTAAGAATAAGTGCATGTTTGGAGGAACATATCTATCATCCTATTGCCAATGCAATTGTTAAACAAGCTGAAATTGAAGGCATTGAACACGAAGAAATGCATGGCAAGCTTCAGTATGTTGCAAGCAAAGGGATTAAATCGCAAATTGATGGTCAATCGGTTGTCATTGGAAATTATGTACTAATGCAAGACGAACAGGTAAGAATTAGTTCTGAGCAGCTGGCCTTGATTGAGCAATATAAGACTCATTACAATTTATTGTTTTTGGCTTATAAGAAAGAATTAATTGGGATGTTTTGTATCCACACTCCCTTGAGAAGCGAGGCGAAAGTTGCATTGAAAAAGCTAAAGCGCCAAGGGAAAAAACTGATTCTGGCAACTGGTGATACGTTGGCTAGAACAGAAGAGTTGGTTAAAGATCTGCCATTTGACAACGTTTATACTGATTTAAAACCAGATGGTAAGTTTCAGTTGGTTCAGGAATTACAGAAAGCTGGCCGAACTATTTTGATGGTTGGAGACGGGTTAAACGACTCTGCTGCCTTGACGCTTGCAGATATTGGGGTTGTGATGAATGAAAGTGCTGATATTTCTAAGCAGATGAGTGATATTTTATTATTAGATAATCGTTTAGATTTCTTCGAGGAATTGAATTCTTTATCTGAATCGTTGCAGAAATTAATTCAAAGAAATATTCAAGAAACAGTTGTAATAAATGGAAGTTTAATTGGATTTGGGTTGTTAAATTGGTTAAGCCCATCTAATCTTTCGATATTGCACAATCTGACTACTTTAAGAATCGTCCTTCGTAGTCTTTCTATTAAAACTAGGTAAGAGACCGAGAAGCTGAGGTTATAAAAACTAAAAGGAGTTGTCTCATTTGAGAATAACGGCTCTTTGTCAACTGTAGTGGGTTGATGGAAAATTATACCCTGGAGAGGACCAAATTGGTTCTCTCCTTTTAAATATTGAAAAAACCATTGGCAGTGGACATACTTTAAGACTATATATTTCTGAAACTAGTTTCACAATACAAATATTGACATGCAATTATTAATTGGTGGATTTGAAGTTGACATCTACAAAGGTTAATGTTAGAATACATTCAAAAATATATTTGAATGAGGTGTTTTATGATTCAAAATGTTGTTACTTCAATAATCCTGTATTCTGGGACAGCCGTAGACTTACTTATTATCCTAATGTTATTTTTTGCCAAAAGAAAAAGCAGAAAAGACATCATTAACATCTATTTAGGACAATTTCTAGGCTCTGTTAGTCTAATATTGCTAAGTTTGCTTTTTGCATTTGTCTTAAATTATATTCCTAGTAAAGAGATTTTAGGTTTGCTCGGTTTGATTCCAATTTTCCTAGGACTCAAAGTTTTGCTTTTAGGAGATTCTGATGGAGAAGCTATTGCCAAAGAAGGTTTGCGCAAAGATAATAAAAACCTGATTTTTCTAGTCGCTATGATTACTTTTGCAAGTTGTGGTGCTGACAATATTGGTGTTTTTGTCCCATATTTTACTACCTTAAATTTAGCGAATTTGATAGTGGCTTTACTTACCTTTCTAGTCATGATTTATCTCTTGGTTTTTTCTGCCCAAAAATTGGCACAAGTCCCTTCTGTTGGAGAAACTTTGGAAAAATATAGCAGATGGTTTATTGCCGTTGTTTATTTAGGATTGGGGATGTATATCCTGATTGAAAACAACAGCTTTGACATGCTAAGGACTGTGTTCGGCTAGGAGAAAAAATTATGAAAAAAGATAGTATCTGCCAAGTGGATGTTATTAATCAACAAAATGTTACAACCGCAACGAACTACCTTGAAAAGGAAAAAGTCCAAAAATCACTTCGTATTTTATCAAAGTTTACCGATAATAAACAGATAAATATCATCTTTTATCTCCTTGCCGTTGAAGAACTCTGTGTCTGTGATATAGCCTGTTTACTAAATCTCAGTATGGCATCTGCCTCCCACCATCTTCGTAAACTAGCCAATCAAAACATCTTGGATACTAGAAGAGAGGGGAAAATTATATATTATTTTATAAAAGATGAGGAAATCAGAGATTTTTTTAATCAACTAGGATAACAACTATTTTTACTACTTTTCCATGATTATAGGGAGATTATAATCGTTGTTGTTTCAACGGTAGCAAACTGGTTTTTACATAAAGTAATTGATAAACCCAATATAGATCAGAAAGAATTACTTGAAGCTACCGCACAATATAGAAAGTTATTGATACCTGACCTAATAATTAAAGGAGTGGGATTGATTCTATCCTTAATTGTCTATCCTCCGATTATGATGTATAGTGTTTTAATTGCGGCATTTTATATCATAACTTTAAAAACACTATCTGAAAAAAGAGTGAATAACTAAAAAAATGGTGATCAAAGTTAGGTGTATTATTTTAATGCTTACAGACCTAAACTATTCCCCTATTTATAATCTATTGATTCATATTTTATGAAATTAATCAGTAGATATCGTTCTGAAAAGCCTTGATAATACGCTGTTTTTAGTCCAACTGAAACCCATACTTTCCAAACCAGGCTTGAAAAAAGCTCGTAAAGCATCACAATTTAGTAAACGTTAAAACTTATTTAAACTTATTGAAAGCATTTCGTATCAAAAATACGGGATGCTTTTTCTGTTCACCCCAAATTTTTGTAACTAGGTGATACTTGAAATTAATACAAATTTGGTTGTTTTTGATAAATCTAAGCAACACTAAATGATGAAGTGAAAGGGGATGAATCTTTGATAGTATTCACTTATTGTGAAATATGATATATTTATTAATTAGATGGATGAATACTTCTAGAGTTA
>CAUQPD010000057.1:0-7507 GCA_963519935.1 uncultured Streptococcus sp. | reverse complement strand
TTCAGTCATTTTGCCCTTACGACGCTCTACTAAAGCAGCAACCATTTCTTCAAATCGAGGATAGTGTTGAGGGTCAATTACTTCATAACCATCCATGATCCCTTCGATTTCAAGATAAATTTTAATTTTTTCAGGGTTTCCGAGCAAAACAGGAATTACTTCTGTTTCTTTTACCAAGCGTTTTGTCGCTTGGAGAATACGTGGCTCTTCCCCTTCAGGGAGAACGATACGAGCATTTTTGCCAACCAGGTTGGCTTTGAGACTTTCAAAAACTTCCATGAGTTTTCTCCTTTAAGAAATTAAATTATACTCCAAATAATTTTTAAAGAGTATTAGTTGATAACTGAGTAATAAGATTGCTGAAATCATCCGGTAAGGGGCTTTCTAATTGCAAATCTTGCTCTAGAAAAGGATGATAAAAAGATAAATAATGGCAATGCAGAGCTTGACGTTGGATACCGTCATCCAGACTACCACCATACAAATCGTCTCCCAACAAAGGAAAGCCAATATGAGAAAAATGCACTCGTATCTGATGAGTTCGCCCAGTATGAAGACGAATATCGACTAGGTGAATATCTCCATAAGAAGCTACAACTTTATATGATGTATGGGCGTATTTCCCACCCTTGGCAACCCGTCTCGTGATAATGGAATCTACATCACGCGCAATCGGGGCAATAATCTCCCCTTCAGGCTCCAAGACACCAGCTCCTTTAACTAAAGCAAAATACCGTTTTTCGATAGACTTTCGTTGCAACTGCTTGTCTAAACGTGCATGAGCGTAGCCGTGTTTGGCAAAAAGCATCAAACCAGAAGTATCTCTATCAAGCCTAGTCACGATGTGAACTTGCTGATTTTCATATTCCTGTTTAACATAGTAGCCCTTGATAAAATTGGCAATGGTATTGGAATGATTGACACTGGGGATGGAAGCTACTCCATAAGGCTTATTCAAAACCAGAAAGTGATCATCCTCATAGAGAATATCCAGTGGACGCTCAATTGCTTCCAACGTTTCAAAGCCTTCCTCAGCTGGAATATCGATGGTAACCCTATCTCCAATATCTAAGAGATGGATTGCATTTTGAGGTTGGCCATTGACCAGAATAGCCCCGCCTCGAAACTTAATCTTAGCCAGAAGTCCCTTAGAAACCTCGTGTTTCTTGAGGAAAGTTTTGACTTTGATGTGGTCGTCTGCGATAAATTCGAACCTCATTCATCCACCTCGCCGATGAAGGCATCTTTGACACGATTCCAGAAACTAGTGTGGCTTGGAGTCGCTACGAAGTGAATCTTATAATGATCGATTTGATACTCTATCCGTTCGATATTACGGAATGAATAGACGCTGTTATCGACTGATATCGTGTGGTAATCATTGCGTGTCGGCAAAAGTTCAATCTTATCTTTTTTGGGAATAATGATTGATGATCCCAAAGTACGATAGACTCGGTTGTTAAGACTCGCTATCTCCGTCAACTGCAAGGCTTCAATGGTAGGATGCAAGACAGCTCCACCCAAGGACTTGTTGTAGGCGGTACTTCCCGTCGGCGTTGAAACAGTCACTCCATCTCCACGAAATCTCTCAAACGGAACGTGGTTAATGATGATATCCGCAACCATGGTCCGATCTGATCGACGGATACTGGCTTCATTTAAAGCACGGAAGATTTTCACTTCTCCATTTTCAAGCGTTACCTTGACATTCAAGACTGGATAGGAAACTTTGGCACCAGTATCTAGTAAAAGATTGGTCACCAACTGATCCAGCTCAAAATCACGATAATCTGTGTAAAATCCCAAATGCCCTGTATGAACACCTACAAATCGAACCTTGTCTAACTGATTCTCATACTTGTGAAAGGCAGACAAAAGCATCCCGTCACCACCAATGGAAATGACGATATCGGGATTGGTATCGTTCAGTATAAAATGTTGTTTCTTTAGTTTTTCCCTTAGCTCATGCAAAACCTTCTGACTCTGTGGTTTTCTATTTGCTATGAGGTCAACTCGTTTACCTGTATTCTTCATCTGTATCGTCACTATTTCCTACACCATCGTTTAGTTTTCTGCTCAATGGATCAAAGAGAGCCTGCGCTTCCTGGATATCATCACGAATCTTACCCATTTCTTCATCCAGTTGATAGGCTATTTTCGCTGTGATTTCCAGTCTTTTCCTGATTTCTTCTGGAAAATCGCCCTGATATTTATAATTGAGCGAGTGTTCAATCGTAGCCCAGAAATTCATGGCTAAAGTCCGTATTTGAATCTCCGCCAAAATCGTCTTCGCTCCGTTAATCGTATCAACCGTGTATTCGACAACCACGTGATAAGAACGATAACCTGAAGCCTTACGATGAGTGATATAATCTCGTTCCTGAACGACTCTCATATCTTGGCGTTTACGTAGAATCTCAACTACTTCTTTGACGTCATCAACAAACTGGACCATGACACGTAAACCAGCAATATCTTGCAAGTCATTTTCTAAAGTTGCATAAGTAATTCCTCGACGAGCCATCTTTTCTTTGATACTTTCAATCGGTTTTACACGACCCGTTACAAACTCAATCGGAGAATGCTTGTTTTGCTTACGATACTGTTTGCGAATTCCCCGAAGTTTAATCTTCAATTCACCAACAGCCTGAATGTAAGGATCTAAAAATTCTTCCCATTCTATGGTCATACTTTCTCCCTTGTAATGTTTGATTGCTCTGTCGAAAATCTTTGATTTTTTCAGTACATTCGTATACAATAAATACATTGTCCATTATACCATAAATCGCTTTCAAAGATATAGAAAAGGTTGAAAAAATGAAACATTTAGAAATAGAATTGAAAACACTTCTGAAAAAAGAGGACTATGAGCATCTAAAAAAACAGTTTTTCCATATCCAACCCGTCCTTCAGAAAAACTACTACATTGACACACCAGATTTCCAATTGCGTGAAAAGAAGGTTGCCATGCGCATTCGCACCTTTTCAGATTGGGCGGAATTGACCTTAAAAGTACCTCAAACTGTAGGAAATATGGAATACAACCAGAAACTAACTCTTCCAGAAGCTGAATCATACCTAGAAAAACAAAAACTACCTCAAGGTCTCGTTCTAGAGAAGCTCTCTAAGATTGGCATCGAAAGCCATGACTGGCTTGTTCTAGGTTGTCTTTCCACTCTACGTTATGAAATGAAAACTGAGATTGGCTTAATGGCCTTAGATGAAAGTCAATACTTTGACCAGACGGACTATGAACTCGAGCTTGAAGTCACCGACCATGAAAAAGGGAAAGAACATTTTCAGAGATTTTTAGATGAAAATCAGATTACTTATCAGAAAGCTCCATCAAAATTAATTCGTTTTATTAAAAGCATGAAAAAAAGCTGAAATAATCTCCTTTTTTTGGTAAAATAGAAAAGATAAAAATAAAAGAATCTGGCTTTGAAAAACAAAACTTTCTCAGAGAAGATTCGCAAAGTTTACAGAGGACGGTCTATAATGTCAGATAGAAACAACATGAAACTTTTCACCCTAAACTCTAACCATGAAATCGCTCAAAAGATTGCGGATACAGTTGGTGTACCTCTCGGGAAGTTATCCTCTCGACAATTTTCTGACGGCGAAATCCAGGTCAACATTGAAGAAAGTGTCCGTGGTTACGATGTCTACATCATCCAGTCAACCAGCTACCCTGTTAGCAACCACTTGATGGAGTTGTTGATCATGGTTGATGCTTGTGTACGTGCAAGTGCTCATAGTATCAACGTTGTCCTTCCTTACTTTGGTTATGCGCGTCAGGACCGTATCGCTTCTTCTCGCGAACCCCTCACTGCAAAACTAGTTGCCAATATGCTTGTCAAAGCTGGTGTAAGCCGTGTTCTAACACTTGACCTCCATGCTGTTCAGGTCCAAGGTTTCTTTGACATTCCTGTAGACAATCTTTATACTGTTCCTCTATTTGCTAAGCACTACTGTGATAAAGGTCTTCTTGGCTCTGATGTCGTTGTTGTTAGTCCAAAGAACTCTGGTGTTAAACGTGCACGTAGTTTGGCTGAATACCTTGATGCTCCTATCGCTATCATTGACTACGCCCAAGATGATTCTGATCGTAACGAAGGCTATATCATTGGGGATGTTGAAGGCAAAAAGGCTATCTTGATTGACGACATCCTAAATACTGGTCGTACATTCTCTGAAGCAGCCAAAATCGTTGAACGTGAAGGCGCAACTGAGATTTATGCAGTATCCAGTCACGGTTTATTTGTTGAAGGTGCAGCAGATCTTCTTGACGCTACAAACATCAAAGAAATCCTCGTGACGGACTCAGTAGCAACCAAAGAAAGAACTCCAGAAAATGTATGTTACATTACTGCTAGCGAATTAATCGGAGATGCTATCGTCCGCATCCATGAAAGAAAACCAGTCAGCCCACTCTTTGCTTACAACAAAAAGAAATAAGGTGATTCTTTGATTTATTTGGACAATGCTGCTACGACTCCTATGTCAGCAGTAGCTATTTCTGAAATGACTAAGGTCATGCAAGAAACTCATGGTAATCCTTCTAGTATTCATGGCCATGGTCGGCAGGCTGGCAAACTCTTGCGAGAGGCTCGTCAAGACTTAGCTCACTTACTAGGAACCAAACCTCAACATATCTTTTTTACGTCTGGTGGTACAGAAAGTAACAATACAGCCATTATTGGCTATTGTCTCCGTCATCAAAATCGTGGAAAACATATCATCACGACAGCTATTGAACACCATTCTGTGCTTGAAACTATCGATTATCTGGTTCAACATTTTGGTTTTGAAGCGACCATCATCCAACCAGTAAATCAAGAAATAACTGCTCAGCAAATTCAAGAAGCCTTACGTGACGATACCATTCTCGTTTCCACCATGTATGCTAATAATGAAACAGGAAGTCTCTTACCTATCGCTGAGATTGGACGTATTTTAAAAGATCATCCTTCTGCATATCATGTAGATGCTGTTCAAGCTATTGGGAAAATTCCTATCCATCCAGAGGAGTTAGGAATTGATTTCCTCAGTGCTTCTGCCCACAAATTCCATGGGCCAAAAGGAGTTGGCTTTCTTTATGCCTCTTCCGCGGACTTTGATTCCTACCTTCACGGTGGAGACCAAGAACTAAAGAAACGGGCTGGAACAGAAAATCTCGCTGCTATTGTAGGTATGGTCGTTGCTCTCAAAGAGGATTTAAATGACCAAGTTGAGCATTACCAAAAACTAAGCGCACTCAAAGCTACTTTTTTAGAAGAAATTGCTGATTTAGACTACTATCTCAATGAAAGCAACCACCAACTACCTTATGTTGTCAACATTGGCTTTCCTGGTCAAAAAAATGATTTGCTCTTACTACGGTTAGATCTTGAAGGAATTTCAATTTCTACCGGTTCGGCTTGTACTGCTGGTATTGTGCAAACCAGTCATGTGCTTGAAGCTTTTTATGGGCCCGATTCGCCTCGTTTGAAAGAATCTGTCCGTATCAGTCTCTCTCCTCTTAATACCGAAGAAGAACTGAAACAACTCGCACAAACCTTAAAAAATATTATTGGAGATTAATCTAATGGCATTCGAAAAAACCATTAAACTACAAAACTGCCGCTACGACTATACACTTAGCCCAACTGTCAAAAAGTTCACACTGAAAGATAATACTTTCTTTGAAACAAAAGTTGGAAACTTCGAACTGACTCGTTTGCTTGAGAAAGTGCCTAACAGCGGTGAAGGCTTCAACCTAAAAATCATCATCAATAAAGACCTTACAGGTGCTAAACTCAATATCACTGACAAGTCTGGTCTTCGTTTGGTCAATATCTTTAAATCAGAAGACCACCACATTCATCAAGAAAAATTCTACTTCCTCATGGACAGCCTTGTAGAACGCGGTATCTTCACTAAAGAAAAAAGATAATTGACTATGTATCGACTTACCTATCAAGATAACTATCACGTAGAACGTATACTTGAATATAAGGATTACGAAGAGCTCATGTTATCTCTATCTGGCTGTGTGACCCTACCTGATACTCTCCTAATCAGCTCCTTAACGCTGAATGATAAGGTGATTTATCAAGGATTGGTTGGCGATCTCTACCGTTTTCTATCACAAGCTCATTTTTCAGATAAAAACTAAGAAATTTCTTAGTTTTTTCTTGTTTTTGTTGATTTTTTCACAATGTTTCTATAAAATAGAAGAATAGAAAGGTTGTGATTTTGTGAAAGATAAACAGTCTGCTATTCCAAAAGCAACAGCAAAAAGACTCTCTCTTTACTATCGAATTTTCAAGAGATTTCATGCAGAAAAAATCGAACGTGCCAACTCCAAACAAATTGCAGAGGCTATCGGTATCGATTCTGCGACCGTTCGTCGGGATTTTTCCTATTTTGGTGAACTAGGTCGTCGAGGTTTTGGTTACGATGTCAAAAAATTGATGAATTTTTTTGCTGACCTCCTAAATGATAACTCCATTACAAATGTTATGTTGGTTGGGATTGGAAATATGGGCCATGCCCTTCTCCACTACCGCTTCCATGAGCGTAACAAGATGAAAATTATCATGGCCTTTGACCTAGATGACCATCCAGAAGTTGGAAGCCAGACGCCTGATGGGATTCCAATCTATGGTATCTCTCAGATTAAAGAAAAAATCAAAGAAGCAGATGTCAAAACTGCTATCCTAACAGTTCCAAGTGTTAAATCACAAGAAGTTGCCAATCTTTTGGTTGATGCTGGTATAAAAGGTATTCTCAGCTTTTCCCCTGTTCACCTTCACCTCCCAAAAGATGTTGTCGTTCAGTATGTTGATTTGACAAGCGAACTCCAAACCCTCCTCTATTTTATGCGTAAAGAGGATTAGAAAGCGAAAGCATTTATGAAAAAACCAGTTATTGGGATTACAGGAAATGAAAAAGCTCATCCAGATGATGACATCATGATGAGCTATGCAGCAAAAGGCTTTGTTGAAGGAGTCAAGGACGCTGGCGGAATTCCAATCATCCTACCGATTGGTGATCAAGAAATGGCTGCCTATTACATCAGTATCATTGATAAGCTCATCCTAACGGGTGGGCAAAATGTTGATCCAAAATACTATGGTGAACCAAAGGCTATTGATAGTGATGACTACCATCTTCAAAGAGATATTTTTGAACTAGCACTTATCAAAGAAGCGATTAAGCAAAAGAAACCAATTTTCTCTGTTTGTCGGGGTACTCAACTTTTCAATGTCGCCATGGGAGGCACGCTACACCAAGATATCGAGGATCATTGGCAGGACTGTTCAGCCGAATACACTACCCAACGCCTCGTAACGGAACCTGATACGATTCTCCGAGAAATCTATGGAGAAATCTCTCATATCAACTCCTTCCACCACCAGAGCATTAAAGATCTAGCCTCAAATCTTAAGGTTGTAGCACATGATCCTAAAGATGGAATCATTGAGGCTGTGACAACTACGGACGGCTTTCCTTATCTTGGTGT
>CAUQPD010000056.1:0-7884 GCA_963519935.1 uncultured Streptococcus sp. | reverse complement strand
GGGGTGAACGCAGTAGAAGCTGCAACTGCAGAGTTGCCAGAATACAACAAAGGTGCAAACGCGGTAGAAGCTGCTGTAAATGAACTCCCAGCCTATGCAGAAAGTGGCGCTCCAGTCGTAGCGAACGTTCCAGCTTACGGAGAAAGCGGTGCCCCAATAGTAAACAATGCTCTGCCTTATGCAGAAAGTGGCGCTCCAGCCGTAGCGAATGTTCCAGCTTACGGAGAAAGCGGTACCCCAATAGTAAACAACACTCTGCCTTATGCAGAAAGTGGCGCCCCAGCCGTAGCAAATGTTCCAGCTTACGGAGAAAGTGGTACCCCAGTAGTAAATAATGCTCTGCCTTATGCAGAAAGCGGCGCCCCAGCCGTAGCAAATGTTCCAGTTTATGCAGAAAGTGGTGCTCCGGCAGTGGCTACTATTCCAGCCTATGCTGAAAAGATTGAACCTGCAGTAAATGAAGTTCCAGAATACACTGGTAGTGTAGCTCCTTTGGCTACAAACCCTACTCTTGGAACAGAACAAGATCGTACCTACAAAGCGCCTGCAGCAACAGATGAGCAACTCCTTCCAAATACAGGAAGCCAAGATGCTTCAGCAGTCGCATCGCTAGGATTTATTGGTCTCCTTCTTGGTTTGCTACCATTTGCAAAGAGAAAATTGAATAAATAAATCGCATGAAATCAATAAAAGAAAAGGATTTGAATGGTCCTTTTCTTTTTTATGGTGAAATAGGGACAAGTCCATGTTTTTCAGCTCTTTCCGATGGTATTTTTCCTTGCTTTCCTTTATAATGGGTGTATGGACAAGAAAAAATTATTATTAATTGATGGATCTTCTGTTGCTTTTCGAGCTTTTTTTGCGCTCTATCAGCAGCTAGATCGTTTTAAAAATGCTAATGGCCTTCATACCAATGCAATCTATGGCTTTCAACTCATGTTGAATCATGTTTTGGAGCGAGTTGAACCCAGCCATGTTTTGGTAGCTTTTGATGCTGGTAAGACGACTTTTAGAACAGAGATGTATGCAGACTACAAGGGTGGCCGTGCTAAAACTCCAGATGAGTTTCGTGAGCAATTTCCCTTCATTCGTGAGTTGCTAGACCATCTTGGAATTCGCCATTATGAGTTGGCCCAGTATGAAGCGGATGATATCATCGGGACTCTAGGCCGTTTGGCTGAGAAAGATTCTTTCGATGTGACAATCGTTAGCGGAGACAAGGACTTGATCCAGTTGACGGATGAGCATACGGTGGTCGAGATTTCTAAGAAAGGTGTGGCTGAGTTTGAGGCCTTTACGCCAGACTATCTTATGGAAAAAATGGGCCTCACACCAGCTCAGTTTATTGATCTCAAGGCTCTTATGGGGGATAAGTCTGATAATATCCCTGGTGTTACTAAGATTGGTGAAAAGACGGGTATCAAGCTCTTGCTGGAGCATGGTTCGCTTGAGGGTATTTATGAAAATATCGATGGGATGAAGGCTTCTAAGATGAAGGAAAATCTCATCAATGATAAGGAACAAGCCTTTTTGTCTAAAACACTAGCGACCATTGATACTCAGGCACCGATTGAGATTGGTCTTGATGATTTGGTATATAATGGCCCAGATGTGGAAAATCTCGGGAAATTCTACGATGAGATGGGCTTCAAACAGCTCAAACAAGCTCTAAATGTTTCGTCGAAGGATGCGCCTGAGAGCTTGGATTTCACTATTGTTGACCACGTCAGTCAAGACATGCTGAGTGCCGACTCTATCTTCCACTTTGAACTCTTTGGTGAAAATTACCATACAGATGATTTGGTTGGTTTTGCCTGGTCCTGTGGGGATAAACTTTACACTACAGATAAACTTGAGCTCTTGCAGGAGCCGATTCTCAAGGATTTTCTAGAAAAAACACCTCTGAAAGTGTATGACTTTAAGAAAGCGAAGGTTCTTTTAAATCGCTTGGGCTTGAATCTCCAGGCACCTGCTTTTGACAGTCGTTTGGCCAAATACCTCCTCTCAACAGTCGAGAACAATGAAATTTCAACCATTGCGAGTCTCTACGGCCAGATTTATCTGGCTGATGATGAGACTTTCTACGGTAAGGGTGTCAAGAAAGCCATCCCTGAGAGAGAGAAATTCTTGGAGCACTTGGCTCGCAAGGTTGCTGTATTGATTGAGACTGAGCCGGTTTTACTTGAAAAACTCAGTGAACATGGGCAATTAGACCTTCTCTATGACATGGAGCAACCTCTGGCTTTTGTCCTTGCCAAGATGGAAATTGCTGGGATCAAGGTCAAAAAAGAAACCCTGCTTGAGATGCAGGCTGAAAATGAGGTCGTCATTGAGCAACTCACTCAAGAGATTTATGAGCTAGCTGGTGAGGAGTTTAATATCAACTCCCCTAAGCAGTTGGGCGTGCTTCTCTTTGAAAAACTGGGTCTTCCTCTAGAATACACTAAGAAAACCAAAACAGGTTACTCGACAGCCGTGGATGTGCTAGAGCGACTAGCTCCTATTGCTCCGATTGTTAAAAAAATCCTAGATTACCGTCAGATTGCTAAGATCCAATCTACCTATGTGATTGGTTTGCAAGACTGGATTTTGGATGATGGCAAGATCCACACGCGCTATGTGCAAGATTTGACTCAGACCGGACGTCTGTCTAGTGTAGATCCAAACTTGCAAAATATTCCTGTTCGTTTGGAACAAGGTCGCCTCATTCGTAAGGCTTTTGTACCTGAATGGGAGGATAGTGTTCTTCTTAGCTCGGATTATTCACAGATTGAATTGCGCGTTTTGGCGCATATCTCTAAAGATGAGCACTTAATCAAGGCCTTCCAAGAAGGAGCGGATATCCATACCTCGACAGCCATGCGTGTCTTTGGAATTGAACGTCCTGAGGATGTGACACCAAACGACCGTCGTAATGCCAAGGCGGTTAACTTTGGAGTGGTTTACGGAATTTCAGACTTTGGTTTGTCTAATAATCTAGGCATCAGCCGTAAGGAAGCAAAAACCTACATTGACACTTACTTTGAACGTTTCCCAGGTATTAAAAATTACATGGATGAAGTGGTGCGTGAGGCGCGTGATAAGGGCTATGTAGAGACTCTCTTCAAGCGTCGTCGTGAGTTGCCAGATATTAATTCGCGCAACTTTAACATTCGTGGTTTTGCAGAGCGGACAGCCATTAACTCCCCTATACAGGGTTCGGCGGCGGATATTCTCAAAATTGCTATGATTCAGCTAGACAAAGCTCTAGTTGAAGGTGGTTATCAGACCAAGATGCTCTTGCAAGTGCACGATGAAATTGTCCTTGAAGTTCCGAAATCAGAACTAGCAGCTGTCAAAGCTCTAGTGAAACAAACCATGGAGGAAGCCATCCAGCTCAGTGTTCCACTCATTGCTGATGAGAATGAAGGGGCAACCTGGTACGAGGCTAAATAAGAAAGTTAAGAAAGAGTTTGAAGCATTTGCATTCAAACTCTTTTTCATAGTTTTCTGTAAGCAGTTTCCTTGACTTTTCCTTGTATTTGCGTTACTATATTTCCATATAAGATATGGGAGTCTGTGTACAGTCTGAGAGGAAGTGTTAAACTTCGACCGCACCTGATCTGGGTAATGCCAGCGTAGGGAACGATACTTAGTCGAATTCTGCACCTTTTCCATATATGGCAAAGGTTTTTCTTTTTGTTCAAAAGGAAAGCCGAGAAGAGGAGGTTTTTATGAAAGCAAGCATTGCCTTGCAAGTCTTGCCCCTATCACAGGGGATTGATCGAATTGCTATTATCGATCAAGTTATTACTTATCTGCAAGCTCAGTCCGTGACCGTGGTAGTGACACCATTTGAAACGGCCTTGGAAGGGGAGTTTGATGAGCTCATGCGCATTCTCAAAGAAGCGCTAGAAGTGGCAGGGCAGGAGGCAGATAATGTCTTTGCCAATGTCAAAATAAATGTAGGAGAGATTTTAAGTATTGATGAGAAACTTGAAAAGTATACTGAGACGACACATTAGTCTATTGGGTTTTCTAGGAGTCTTGTCAATCTGGCAGTTAGCAGGTTTTCTTAAACTTCTCCCCAAGTTTATCCTGCCAACACCTCTTGAAATTCTCCAGGCCTTTGTTCGTGACAGAGAATTTCTCTGGCACCATAGCTGGGCGACCTTGAGAGTGGCTTTACTCGGACTAGTCTTAGGAGTCTTGATTGCCTGTCTCATGGCGGTGCTTATGGATAGTATGACTTGGCTCAATGATCTTATCTACCCTATGATGGTGGTTATCCAGACCATTCCGACCATTGCCATAGCGCCTATCTTGGTCTTGTGGCTAGGCTATGGGATATTGCCCAAGATTGTCTTGATTATCCTGACGACAACCTTCCCTATAATTGTTAGTATCTTGGACGGTTTTAGGCATTGTGACAAGGATATGCTGACCTTGTTTAGTCTGATGCGAGCCAAACCTTGGCAAATCCTGTGGCATTTTAAAATCCCAGTCAGTCTGCCTTACTTTTATGCAGGTCTGAGGGTCAGTGTCTCCTACGCCTTTATCACAACAGTGGTATCTGAGTGGTTGGGAGGCTTTGAAGGACTAGGTGTTTATATGATTCAGTCTAAAAAACTGTTTCAGTATGATACCATGTTTGCCATTATTATTCTGGTGTCGATTATCAGCCTTCTCGGTATGAAGTTGGTCGATATTAGTGAAAAATACGTGATTAAATGGAAACGTACTTAAATAGAGCGTTTTAGAAAAAGAAAAGAGGAAATGAAAATGAAGAAAACATGGAAAGTGTTTTTAACGCTTGTAACAGCTCTTGTAGCTGTCGTACTGGTGGCTTGTGGCCAAGGAACTGCTTCTAAGGACAACAAAGAAGCAGAACTCAAAAAGATTGACTTTATCCTAGACTGGACGCCAAATACTAACCACACAGGGCTGTATGTTGCCAAGGAAAAAGGTTATTTCAAAGAAGCTGGAGTGGATGTTGATTTGAAATTGCCACCAGAAGAAAGCTCGTCTGACTTGGTGATCAATGGCAAAGCGCCATTTGCTATCTATTTCCAAGACTACATGGCTAAGAAATTGGAAAAAGGAGCAGGGATTACTGCCGTTGCTGCTATCGTTGAACATAATACATCTGGAATCATCTCACGTAAATCGGACAATGTCAGCAGTCCAAAGGACTTAGTTGGCAAGAAATACGGAACCTGGAATGACCCAACGGAGCTTGCTATGTTGAAAACCTTGGTAGAATCACAAGGTGGAGACTTTGAGAAGGTCGAAAAAGTACCAAACAACGACTCAAACTCCATCACACCGATTGCCAATGGCGTTTTTGACACTGCTTGGATCTACTACGGTTGGGATGGTATCCTTGCCAAATCTCAAGGTGTAGACGCTAACTTCATGTACTTGAAAGACTACGTCAAGGAGTTTGACTACTACTCACCAGTTATCATCGCAAACAACGACTATCTAAAAGACAACAAGGAAGAAGCTCGCAAAGTCATCCAAGCCATCAAAAAAGGCTACCAATATGCCATGGAACACCCAGAAGAGGCTGCAGATATCCTCATTAAGAACGCACCTGAACTCAAGGAAAAACGTGACTTTGTCATCGAATCTCAAAAATATTTGTCAAAAGAATACGCAAGTGACAAGGAAAAATGGGGACAATTTGACGCTGAACGTTGGAATGCCTTCTACAAATGGGATAAAGAAAATGGTATCCTTAAAGAAGACTTGACAGACAAAGGCTTCACTAACGAATTTGTAAAATAATGACAGAAATTAGACTAGAACACGTAGGCTATGCTTATGGCGATGAAAAGATTTTAGAGGACATCAACCTACAGGTGACTTCGGGTGAGGTGGTCTCTATTCTAGGTCCAAGTGGTGTAGGAAAGACCACCCTCTTTAACCTAATCGCTGGGATTTTAGAAGTCCAGTCTGGGCGAATTGTCCTTGATGGGGAGGAGAATCCCAAGGGGCGCGTGAGTTATATGTTACAAAAGGATCTCCTCTTGGAGCACAAGACGGTGCTTGGCAATATCATCTTGCCCCTCTTGATTCAAAAGGTGGATAAGGCGGAGGCCATTGCCCGAGCGGATGAGATCCTTGCGACCTTCCAGTTGACAGCTGTACGGGATAAGTATCCTCACGAACTCAGTGGAGGGATGCGTCAGCGTGTAGCCTTGCTCCGGACCTATCTTTTTGGGCACAAGCTCTTTCTTCTTGACGAAGCCTTTAGTGCCTTGGATGAGATGACCAAGATGGAACTCCACTCTTGGTATCTGGAGATTCACAAACAGCTACAGCTGACGACCCTCATCATCACGCATAGTATCGAAGAGGCCCTCAATCTCAGCGACCGCATCTATATCTTGAAAAATCGTCCTGGACAGATTGTCTCTGAAGTCAAACTAGATTGGCCCCAGAACGAAGACAAGGAAGTCCAAAAAATTGCCTACAAACGGCAAATATTAGCAGAATTGGGATTAAATACGTAGCCTTTTAGGAAATTAGTATATATTAAATACAAGCGAAATCCTTGCTTGGATTTAATTGTTTCAAAGCTGATGAACATGCATGATTAGGCTTAATATTTAAAGAAATGGTAAGTTAATATAAAAATAATTAAATTTTAGTTGACATTTTGTAATGGAACTGTATAATATAATTGAACCATTATAGACAATAAGGAGGATAATGTGGTGAAAAAGAGAACTAGTAAACTCTTTCATGGCTTGATGGCCTTGCTACTGGTTGTGTCGGTCTTTTTGCCTGCACTAAGACTTAATGGAGTAGTTAGTGCTGCCGAAAAAAATGAATCAGAGTACACTTTGACTACAGAACCGACGATTAATACGAACCGATTAGTCGATCATGCCAAATATGGTGAAGGTAAGTTCTATCTTAAAACAACTTACGCATTCCCAGACAATGTAACTCTGAATAACGGTGATTTCATGGTTTATCACGTTCCAAATGAGTTCAAAATCGAAGTAGATTCTACTACAGATTTGAAAGCTCCGAACGGTGATACGATTGCAACGTTGACAACAGAGAAGGCAACGAATACTGCTAAGATTACAGTAACAAACGAAGAGTACTTTAAGAAGTTTAATGAGAACAAACAAATTGTTGCATCATTTACTGTAGTATGGGCAGACCATGTTGAAAAGAATAAGGAATATGAAATCAACATTCCTGGTGCAGGAGTTTATCATCTGACTCGTATCGTTCCAGACGTTGACCCAACTGGATTTACTAAATGGGGAGTTCAAGACTCAGACGATCCTAATTATGTAAACTGGCGTATCCGTGTTAACCGCTATGCAAAATCTTACACTGGAGTTAATATCCAAGATACTATTCCTGATGGGCAAGTTCTTGCGAGTGATATTACTGGTTATTACTTCCCAGATTGGGAAAATGGTTACGGAAGAACAAAATTGGATAGTGCTCATGTCCAAGTAACAGATAAGAACCATTTCTCAATTACACCTAACGGTGATGGAACTCTTGATCATAAAGGTTTGTTCATCCTATACCGTACTCGTTTGACTAAACCAGTTGACCAAGTTACTAAACGTGTACTAAATAACGTGTCGGTAACTACAAACGAGGAAGCTCAACCAATTGATTTTGAAGGTTTTGCACCAATTACCACAACAGATGGTATTGGTGGAGGTGCCAAATCGGATGAGGTAGCTATAGAAGTAACTAAGAAACTTGAAGGTAAAACTCTTGAAAAAGATGCATTTAGTTTCCAACTTCTAGATGACAAAGGTAATGTTTTACAAACTGTCAAAAATGATGAGAATGGTAAAGTGAAGTTCGAGGCAATCAAATACAAAGAAGCAGGAACTTTTAAATATACCATTAAAGAAGTTA
>CAUQPD010000055.1:0-8296 GCA_963519935.1 uncultured Streptococcus sp. | reverse complement strand
TCTGCTTGGTCTGTTTTATGTAGGATACAAGTACAAAACAAAAGAAAGTACGATTGGGAATTGATGGAACATCAGATTGGAGTTTGAGATGAAAGTCGTTCAATTACTACAAAAAGCTTGACCAGAGTTTACTGTATTGTTTAGCTCTATAGCTTATCTAATGATTAGAATTGTGGCTAATATAAACAAAATAAATCTACCTACATGGTTTGAATTTTTTGATATACCTACGATTTCATTATTTTTGATGACATTTATCTCACTTTATAGAAGTAAAGAGAATATCATTTCAGAATAGTTTATTTCTAGGCATTCATTTTTTAACGGTTACTTTAAGCAGGCAGAACTTTTGTTCTGCTTTTTACATTTAAATGATAGTTTATGCTTTTTAAAGTGCGTTTTAGGTGCAAAAATAGTTTATTTAGGAATATTTTCCTGTTTTTATCCTTATTTGGTTAAAATAATCTTACAAATTTTTAAAGAGATTGTTAGAAAAAGGAGAAGGATATGAAATTTAGGAAAAGGCACTATCGTCCCCAGGTGGATCAGATGGATTGTGGCGTGGCTTCCTTGGCTATGGTCTTTGGTTACTACGGTAGTTATTACTCCTTGGCTCATCTACGAGAGTTAGCCAAGACGACCATGGATGGGACGACGGCTTTGGGACTTGTAAAGGTGGCAGAGGAGATTGGGTTTGAGACGCGGGCTATCAAGGCGGATATGACGCTCTTTGATCTGCCAGATTTGACCTTTCCTTTTGTGGCTCATGTGCTCAAGGAAGGAAAGTTGCTCCACTACTATGTGGTGATAGGTCAGGATAAAAAGCACATTCATATCGCTGATCCGGATCCTGGTGTCAAGCTGACCAAGATTTCCCGTGAGCGTTTTGCGCAAGAGTGGACAGGGGTTAGTATTTTTATGGCACCATCACCGGACTACAAACCTCATAAGGAGAAAAAACAGGGGCTCCTATCCTTCTTGCCGATCTTACTCAAGCAGCGTGGCTTAATTACCAATATCGTCCTAGCGACACTCTTGGTAACCTTGATCAATATCGTGGGTTCCTACTATCTTCAGTCCATCATTGATAGTTATGTGCCAGACCAGATGCGCTCGACGCTGGGCATCATCTCAATAGGACTAGTCATCGTCTATATTCTCCAGCAGATTTTGTCTTATGCGCAGGAATACCTCTTACTTGTTCTGGGTCAACGCTTGTCCATCGATGTGATTTTGTCCTACATCAAGCATGTTTTTCACCTGCCGATGTCCTTTTTCGCGACACGCAGGACAGGGGAAATCGTGTCTCGTTTTACAGATGCTAACAGTATCATTGACGCGCTAGCTTCGACCATTCTTTCGATTTTCCTAGATGTGTCGACGATTTTGATTATCTCGCTGGTCTTGTTTTCACAAAATATGACGCTCTTTTTCATTAGTCTACTTGCGCTTCCCATCTATACAGTGATTATCTTTGCCTTTATGAAGCCTTTTGAAAAGATGAATCGGGATACCATGGAAGCCAATGCGGTTCTGTCTTCTTCTATCATCGAGGACATCAACGGTATTGAGACCATTAAGTCTTTGACCAGCGAAAGTCAGCGTTACCAAAAGATTGACAAGGAATTTGTGGCTTATCTGAAAAAATCTTTTACCTATAGTCGGGCAGAAAGCCAGCAAAAGGCACTGAAAAAAGTTGCCCAGCTCCTGCTCAATGTTGCCGTTCTCTGGCTGGGAGCTATTCTTGTCATGGATGGGAAAATGAGTTTGGGCCAGCTGATTACCTATAATACTTTGCTCGTTTACTTTACCAATCCTTTGGAAAATATCATCAACCTACAAACCAAACTTCAGACAGCGCAGGTTGCCAATAATCGCTTAAATGAGGTTTATCTAGTATCTTCGGAGTTTGAGGAGAAGAAAACGGTAGAAGATTTGAGCATGATGAAAGGGGATATGACCTTTAAACAAGTTCACTATAAGTATGGCTATGGGCGTGACGTCTTGTCGGATATTAATTTGACCATTCCCCAAGGATCTAAGATGGCTTTTGTGGGGATTTCGGGGTCAGGTAAGACCACCTTGGCAAAAATGATGGTTAATTTCTACGATCCAAGTCAGGGAGAGATTAGTCTGGGTGGTGTCAATCTCAATCAGATTGATAAAAAAGCCCTGCGCCAGTATATTAACTATCTGCCTCAACAGCCCTATGTCTTTAACGGAACGATTTTGGAGAATCTTCTCCTTGGAGCCAAGGAGGGGACGACTCAGGAAGATATCTTACGAGCAGTCGAGTTGGCCGAGATTCGGGAGGATATTGATCGCATGCCACTGAATTACCAGACAGAATTAACTTCGGATGGGGCTGGAATTTCTGGTGGACAACGTCAGAGAATCGCTCTGGCGCGTGCTCTCTTGACGGATGCACCTGTCTTAATCTTGGACGAGGCGACTAGCAGTTTGGATATTTTGACAGAGAAGCGGATTGTAGATAATCTTATGGCTTTAGATAAGACCTTGATTTTCATCGCCCACCGCTTGACCATCGCTGAGCGGACAGAGAAGGTTGTTGTTTTGAATCAGGGCAAGATTGTCGAAGAAGGTACCCATGCAGACTTGCTTGCACAGAATGGCTTTTACGCCCATTTGGTAAATAGCTAGAAAGAGGAGAGGATGAAACCAGAATTTTTAGAAAGTGCGGAGTTTTATAATCGTCGTTACCATAATTTTTCCAGTCGGGTGATTTTACCTATGTCACTTCTGCTCATGTTTTTACTGGGATTTGCAGTTTTTGCAGAGAAGGAGATTAGTTTATCTACCAGAGCAACTGTCGAACCTAGTCGGATCATTGCCAACATCCAGTCGACTAGCAATCAACGCATTGTGGGCAACTATCTGGAAGAAAACAAGTTGGTTAAGCAAGGAGATCTGCTCGTTCAGTACCAGCAAGGAGCGGAGGCTATCCAGGTTGAGGCATATGCTAGTCAATTGGAGATGCTAAAGGATCAAAAAAAGCAGTTGGGGTATTTGCAATCCAGTTTGAAAGAGGGGAGTGATCAATTTCCAGAGGCGGATAAGTTTGGTTACCAGGAGATGTTTCGAGACTATCTCAGCCAAGCTAGTAGTCTTAGGAGCAATGTTTCGCAGCAAAATGCCAACATCTCCTCTCAAAATGCGGCAGCAAGTCAGAGCCAGGCCGAGATTGGCAATCTTATCAGCCAAACAGAGGAAAAAATACGAGACTACAAAACAGCCAAGTCAGCGATTGAAAAGGGAGATCAACTAGATAGTCAGAATCCAGCCTACTCTTTTTACCAGACCTATAAAAATCAAGGTGAAGAAGATCCGCACGCTAAATCGCAAGTTATTGCGCAAGTGGATGCTCAAATCACCCAGCTAGAGTCTAGTTTAGCTACTTATCGTGTGCAGTATGCGGGATCTGGGGCTCAGCAGGCCCACGCAACGGGACTGGATAGTCAGCTGGAATCGCTCAAGTCTCAGCACTTAGTCAAAGTTGGCCAGGAATTAACTCTTCTAGATCAGAAAATTTTGGAGGCGGAATCGGGTAAGAAGGTACAGGGAGGTCTCCTAGATAAAGGGAAGATTACAGCAAGTGAGGATGGGGTGCTTCACCTCAATCCTGAGACTAGTGAATCTACCATGGTCGCAGAAGGAACCCTGCTAGCCCAACTCTACCCATCCTTGGAAAAAGAAGGGAAAACCAAACTCACAGCTTATCTCAGTTCAAAAGATGTTGCTAGAGTCAAGATTGGGGACTCTGTTCGTTATACTACGACTAATGATGCCAAGAATCAAATTTTCCTGGATTCTACGATTACAAGTATTGATGCGACAGCTACAAAGACTGAACAAGGAAATTTCTTTAAAATTGAGGCGGAGACTAATTTAACTTCGGAGCAGGCTGAAAAACTTCGCTATGGTTTAGAAGGCCGCCTGCAGATGATTACGGGAAAGAAAAGCTATCTCCGTTATTTTTGGGATCAATTTTTGAATAAAGGGTAATATTCGTGTTTTTCAGAGGATAAATGATTTTTAAACTGTAAGAAGAGCTTATCTTGCAGTTTTTCTTTACGCTTGAAACAGGAAGACGTTATTTATTCGTAAAAAATCTTGAATTTTTCATGCTTTTGTGGTAGAATGTGCTCAAGTAAAACGAAAGGCGAACTTTAAAATGTCAAAACAACTGATCTATTCGGGAAAAGCCAAGGATATCTATACAACTGAGGATGAAAATCTCATTATTTCAACTTACAAGGACCAGGCAACTGCCTTCAACGGTGTCAAGAAGGAGCAGATTGCGGGCAAGGGAGTGTTAAATAATCAGATTTCATCTTTTATTTTTGAGAAATTAAATGCGGCTGGTGTAGCGACTCACTTTGTGGAGAAAATTTCGGATACGGAACAACTCAATAAAAAGGTGGAGATTATTCCTTTGGAAGTTGTGCTCCGCAACTACACGGCTGGTTCCTTTTCAAAACGTTTTGGCGTAGAAGAAGGTATTGCATTTGAGACTCCAATTGTCGAATTTTACTATAAAAATGATGATTTGGATGATCCCTTTATCAATGACGAGCATGTGAAATTCCTTAAAATTGCGGATGACCAGCAGATTGCTTACTTGAAAGAAGAAACCCGTCGTATCAATAAACTTTTGAAAGTCTGGTTTGCTGAGATTGGCCTTAAATTGATTGACTTTAAGCTAGAGTTCGGTTTTGACAAGGATGGCAAGATTATCTTGGCAGACGAGTTTTCACCAGATAACTGCCGTTTGTGGGATGCAGATGGCAATCACATGGATAAGGATGTTTTCCGTAGGGGATTGGGAGAACTAACTGATGTTTACGAAGTTGTCTGGGAAAAGTTGCAAGGTTTAAAATAACACCTTCAAGGTCGTTAGGAACATTGCAAGAGCTGAAATAAAGGAATAAGAATTGATGAATAAACGTATTTTTGTTGAAAAAAAGGCTGATTTTCAAGTCAAGTCAGAGAGTTTGGTAAGGGAGCTCCAGCACAACTTGGGACTTTCAACTTTGAAAAGTATTCGCATCGTGCAAGTTTATGATGTCTTTGACTTGGCAGAGAATTTGTTTGCGCCTGCAGAAAAACATATCTTCTCTGAGCAGGTGACAGACCATGTCTTGGATGAAGCGGCTGTGCAGGCGGATCTTGTCAATTATGCATTCTTTGCCATTGAAAGTTTGCCAGGACAGTTTGACCAGCGTGCAGCTTCTTCACAAGAAGCCTTGCTTTTGCTGGGAAGCTCTAGTGACGTGACGGTCAACACAGCACAATTGTACTTGGTTAATAAAAATATTGATGCGACTGAGTTGGAAGCGGTCAAGAACTACCTGCTTAATCCAGTAGATTCTCGTTTCAAGGACATCACGACAGGGATTGCCAAGCAGGAATTTTCAGAGTCAGACAAGACCATTCCTAAATTGACTTTCTTTGAAAGCTATACGGCAGAAGACTTTGCCCGCTACAAGGCCGAGCAAGGGATGGCCATGGAAGTGGATGATTTGCTCTTTATCCAAGATTATTTCAAGTCAATCGGGCGTGTGCCGACGGAAACAGAGCTCAAGGTCTTGGACACTTACTGGTCTGACCACTGCCGTCACACGACTTTTGAGACAGAGTTGAAACAGATTGATTTCTCAGCTTCTAAATTCCAAAAACAATTGCAGGCGACTTATGACAAGTATATTGCCATGCGCGAGGAATTGGGCCGTTCTGAAAAACCACAAACCTTGATGGATATGGCGACTATTTTCGGTCGATATGAGCGTGCTAATGGGCGTTTGGATGACATGGAAGTGTCAGATGAAATCAATGCCTGCTCAGTCGAAATCGAGGTGGATGTGAATGGAGTGAAAGAGCCATGGCTTCTCATGTTTAAAAATGAAACCCACAATCACCCAACAGAAATTGAACCATTTGGTGGAGCGGCTACTTGTATCGGTGGAGCCATTCGTGACCCGTTGTCAGGCCGTTCATACGTTTACCAAGCTATGCGTATCTCAGGTGCTGGAGATATTACAGCACCGATTTCTGAAACTCGCGCTGGTAAATTGCCACAACAAGTCATTTCGAAGACAGCGGCTCATGGTTATTCTTCGTATGGGAACCAAATTGGTCTGGCGACGACCTACGTTCGTGAATACTTCCACCCAGGTTTTGTAGCCAAACGCATGGAGCTAGGTGCAGTTGTCGGTGCGGCTCCAAAGGGCAATGTTGTCCGTGAAAAACCGGAAGCGGGGGATGTCATTATCCTTCTCGGTGGTAAGACTGGCCGTGATGGAGTCGGTGGTGCGACGGGTTCTTCTAAGGTTCAAACAGTTGAGTCTGTGGAGACTGCTGGAGCTGAGGTTCAAAAGGGGAATGCCATCGAAGAACGCAAGATTCAGCGCCTTTTCCGTAATGGCGATGTCACTCGTCTCATCAAGAAATCCAACGACTTTGGAGCAGGTGGTGTCTGTGTAGCTATCGGTGAATTGGCAGACGGTCTGGAAATCGACCTCAACAAAGTGCCTCTTAAATACCAAGGATTGAACGGTACCGAAATTGCTATTTCTGAATCTCAAGAACGGATGGCAGTTGTGGTTCGTCCTGAGGATGTAGATGCCTTCGTTGCGGAATGTAATAAAGAAAATATTGATGCGGTTGTGGTGGCAACAGTGACTGAAAAACCAAATCTAGTCATGCACTGGAATGGGGAAACGATTGTCGACTTGGAACGCCGTTTCCTTGATACCAATGGTGTGCGTGTCGTTGTAGATGCCAAGGTTGTGGACAAGGATATCAAACTTCCAGAAGAGCGCAAGACAAGTGCTGAAAGACTTGAAGCGGATACTCTTGAGGTTCTATCTGACCTCAATCATGCGAGTCAAAAAGGCTTGCAGACTATCTTTGACTGCTCGGTCGGTCGTTCAACAGTCAATCACCCACTTGGTGGTCGCTACCAACTCACACCAACTGAGGCATCTGTGCAGAAATTGCCAGTTCAACACGGTGTGACTCACACTGCGTCAGTCATGGCGCAAGGATTTAACCCTTATGTGGCAGAATGGTCTCCATATCACGGTGCTGCCTATGCGGTTATCGAAGCAACTGCTCGTTTGGTTGCTACTGGTGCCAACTGGTCTAAGGCTCGATTCTCTTACCAAGAGTATTTTGAGCGGATGGACAAACAAGCTGAACGTTTCGGTCAGCCAGTAGCAGCTCTCCTAGGTTCTATCGAAGCTCAAATCCAGCTTGGCTTACCATCTATCGGTGGTAAGGATTCTATGTCTGGTACTTTCGAAGAATTGACAGTGCCGCCAACCTTGGTTGCCTTTGGGGTGACAACGGCAGATAGCCGTAAGGTCCTTTCTCCAGAATTTAAAGCTGCTGGTGAAAACATCTACTACATCCCAGGTCAAGCTCTAGCACAAGAAATTGACTTTGCTCTTATCAAGTCTAATTTTGCTCAATTTGAAGCCATCCAAGCTGGACACAAAGTAACATCTGCATCAGCTGTTAAATATGGCGGTGTCCTTGAAAGCTTGGCACTTGCTACCTTCGGAAATCATATCGGTGCAGAGGTGACCTTGCCTGAACTTGAAAGTTCTTTAACAGCTCAATTGGGCGGATTTGTCTTCACATCTCCTGAAGAAATCGCTGGAGTAGAGAAGATTGGACAAACGAAAGCAGACTTTACACTCCTTGTCAACAGTGTGAAGCTAGATGGACAGAAACTTGACAGTGCCTTTCAAGGAAAATTGGAAGAAGTTTACCCTACTGAATTTGCTCAAGCTAAAGAACTGGCAGAAGTGCCAGCTGTCGCTTCTGACGCAGTCATCAAAGCCAAAGAAACTATTGAAAAACCGGTGGTTTACATCCCAGTCTTCCCAGGAACCAACTCGGAATATGATTCAGCCAAGGCATTTGAAAAAGAAGGTGCAGAGGTTAACTTGGTGCCATTCGTGACCTTGAATGAAGAAGCTATTGTCAAGTCAGTTGAAACCATGGTTGACAATATAGGCAAGGCAAACATTCTCTTCTTTGCAGGTGGCTTCTCAGCTGCAGACGAGCCAGATGGATCAGCTAAGTTTATTGTCAATATCCTGCTCAATGAAAAAGTGCGTGCGGCCATTGATAGCTTTATTGCTCGTGGTGGCTTGATTATCGGTATCTGTAATGGATTCCAGGCCTTGGTCAAATCAGGTCTTCTTCCATACGGAAACTTCGAGGATGCCAGCAGTACTAGCCCAACCCTCTTCTACAATGATGCCAACCA
>CAUQPD010000054.1:0-8450 GCA_963519935.1 uncultured Streptococcus sp. | reverse complement strand
ATGTGATAAAAATTTCAACTACTCTTATCTATAATAAAGCTACCTGTTCTTTGAAAATTGAATCCACTCCGTCTTGATTAGCGTGCCTGTGTAAGTAGGGACTGAGAGTATTTCCCTGTGAAGGGCAACTGGCACAAGACGTGTGTGAGAATTTTCTAACAGACACGGAGTTTATCGTTACCAGACTTAAACGATGCGACAAACTAGATAAAGGAGTTAATCATGAAGGTAGTAAACTTGTATGATTTGAAACAAATGGGAAATAAAGGTGGTTGTACCATCCAATTGATTCATCACTTTCCTTTTGGTATGGGCTTAGGACATCTCAAAAAAGACTACATTGAATTTAAACGTGTTGGTATCTTTGATGGGAAAGCAGTAGAAGTTACTCTTCGAGAACCTTATTCGAGAGATCTACTGCAGGTTGTCAAGTCGATTAAGCAACGTCAGAAATTGATAGCTTATCGTTATAAAGAAGGAAAGCTGCTATTTGTTAAGAAGGAGGCCTCAGATGTCCTCTGAACAACAGGAACGAATGGCAGTTCAATATGCAGAGCGTAGTCTTTTATTTACTGTCAAAAGTCTTTTAAAGATTCTAGAATGGTCTAGACGTCAGGCTTTAGCACAGGATTCCGCCTATAAGATAGGGGTGCAGAAATTAGAAGAATTGCTACAATCTCCTTATTCGATTGATACGATTAATCTGAAAAAAGATTTTTTAGACAAACCAATTGATATAGAGAAATTTAAAGCTTTTTTAGAAAAAGAAGAGATTCCTTTAGCCATCGCTTGGCAAGGGGATTCTCTACATTTCTACACGAAAGACCGTTCGATTCTAGACAATCATTTAGACCATCTGTTAGAAAAAATGGTTAATGATCCGGAGAAATTAGCTGATTTTACCATGGATAAGTCATTAGACGATGCAATTGATGAGGCTAAATCCCAAATTACCTTTAGACAAGAAGGGGCCGTCAAACAGAAAGAGATGGTGAGATGATGTACAGTGGAAAGAAATTCCTACTATTCTCACTGTTAGGCATCTTACTAGGCTATCTTTTTCATCGTTTGACGCTTTTGTATGATTCCTATACTGGAAATAGCTTAGATAAATGGACTCATCTTCTGATGGAAGGTCAAGATGAAGTTCTTCAGTCGCCATGGAATGTTTCTTTTACTGGAAAATCAAGTGCTTTTTTTCTACTAGGCTTTGTGATGATGTTGCTGGTTTATCTCTATTTAGAGACTGGCAAAAAACAATACCGAGAAGGGGTAGAATACGGGAGCGCCCGTTTTGGAACTCTAAAAGAAAAGAAGCTCTTTTACGGTAAGGAATTTTCTCATGATACGATTTTAGCACAAGATGTTCGTTTGACATTATTAGATAAAAAACCACCCCAATATGATAGAAATAAGAATATTGCGGTGATCGGAGGTTCAGGAAGTGGGAAGACATTTCGCTTTGTGAAACCCAATCTGATTCAGATGAATAGTTCTAATATTGTAGTGGATCCTAAAGATCACTTGGCCGAGAAAACAGGCAAACTCTTTTTAGAACATGGCTACCAAGTAAAGGTGTTAGATTTAGTCAATATGAAGAACTCAGATGGCTTCAATCCTTTTCGCTATATAGAGACAGAAAATGATTTGAATCGCATGCTGACGGTTTATTTCAATAACACCAAAGGCTCTGGCTCCCGTAGTGATCCATTTTGGGATGAAGCTTCTATGACTTTGGTACGAGCTTTAGCCTCTTACTTGGTCGATTTCTATAACCCACCTAAAACAAGAGAACAGCTCATAGAAGAAAGTCGTTTAAGTCAAAAAGAATACCAAAACTTGTTGAAACGTCAAAAAAAAGAAGTGGAAGAGCGAAAAAAACGAGGGCGTTATCCAAGTTTTGCTGAAATCTCAAAACTCATTAAACACTTATCCAAGGGTGAAAACCAAGAAAAAAGTGTCTTAGAAATTCTATTTGAAAATTATGCTAAAAAGTATGGAACTGAAAATTTTACCATGCGAAATTGGGCAGATTTTCAAAATTATAAGGATAAGACTCTGGATTCTGTTATAGCTGTAACCACTGCTAAATTTGCCCTCTTCAATATTCAAAGTGTCATGGATTTGACCAAAAGAGATACCCTTGATATGAAGACATGGGGCCAGGAAAAATCAATGGTTTACTTAGTTATCCCAGATAACGATAGTACCTTTCGCTTTCTTTCAGCCCTCTTTTTTTCAACCGTATTTCAAACCCTAACAAGACAAGCAGATATTGATTTTAAGGGTCAATTGCCTCTTCATGTGAGAGTCTATTTAGATGAGTTCGCAAATATCGGAGAAATTCCAGATTTTGCTGAACAAACCTCAACAGTCCGTTCTCGGAATATGAGTCTCGTTCCCATTCTTCAAAATATTGCCCAACTTCAAGGGCTCTATAAAGAAAAAGAAGCTTGGAAAACCATTCTTGGGAACTGTGATAGCTTAGTCTACTTAGGTGGTAATGATGAAGATACCTTTAAATTTATGAGTGGCTTACTCGGTAAACAAACCATTGATGTTCGAAATACTAGTCGTTCCTTTGGCCAGACAGGTTCAGGATCCCTTTCTCATCAAAAGATTGCTCGTGATTTAATGACACCTGATGAGGTCGGAAATATGAAACGGCATGAATGCTTGGTTCGAATTGCCAATATGCCTGTCTTTAAAAGCAAAAAGTACAATTCCACTAAGCATCCAAACTGGAAATACCTAGCCAATCAAGAAACCGATGAACGGTGGTGGAACTATCAAATCAATCCTTTAAATCAAAGACAAGAAAATCATCTTGAAGGCCTTAGAATTCGTGATTTAACTTTTGAATCTAGTTTAAAATAAAAATAGAAAAGAGGAAATAGATGATTACGCATTTTAAAGGTTTTGTTTATGGAGTAGACGCAAGTGCTATGTTTGCACAAGCTATGTCTTTGTTACAGAAGGGATTGATTGCGGTTGGTGCCTTTCTCGTTGTTGTGGGGATTGTCAACCTTGCAACCAACATTAAAGATGGTGGACCAGGTGTTCGGAATGCCATTCTGGAAATTGTCGGTGGTGTTATGGTTGGGGCTGCTGGAGCCTTTGTAACCCAGATTTCAATTTAGGAGGATAAACAATGACATGAATCTTAGTTTAGTCTCACCCTTTGTTTACCTTGCATCTGAAAAAATATCAGCTGAAAATTTATTTGAAGGATTTAATGTAGATTTACAATCTACGGTAGATTTGATTAAATCTCTATCTAGCTACAATCCAACAGTTTGGACTTATATGTCTAGTATTACTAAAAGTGTCATGCAGCCTCTTGGAGTTGCGATTTTATCAGTTGTTCTCATCTTAGAATTTTCGAAGATGGCAAAGAAAATTGCTAACTCAGGAGGAGCGATGACCTTTGAAGCATTAGCGCCGATGTTGATTAGTTATATTATGGTCGCAGTTGTAATTACCAACACTACCGTGATTGTAGAAGCCATCATCGGGATTGCGAGTCACGCCATTGAACAAGTGGCCTCGATTGTGGCTCACGGTGGGGCAAAGTATGATACCATCTCTGGATTAAAAGGGTCAGGATTTATTGGCCGGATGATTGTGGGCTTTTTCGCCCTCCTCATTTGGCTTGTTCGGATAGTAAGTGCAGCCATGGTTAATCTTTTGGTATCTATTCGATTTATTCAACTCTACCTTATGATCCCATTTGCCCCTCTTACGATTCCAACATTTTTAAGTGATGAGTGGAAGTCTATTGGTATTGGCTATTTAAAAAATATTATGGTCTATGCGGTACAAGGGGTTCTTATTTTTCTGATTGTTTCTCTTGTTCCTTTGTTTGAATCTGCTGGGAAAATAGCTGTTTCAAATGGTGCAGGAGTCTTGCAATCACTTGCGATTATGTTTGGTAGTTTGGTACAAGCTATCTTACTGATTATTGCCCTCGTTGGTTCTCAACGTACGGCTCGCTCAATCTTAGGTATGTAATTAGATAAAGGCTAGGAAGTGATTGCTTCTTAGCCTTTTTAGAAAGGAAAGTCATGAATACACGTGTCTTTAAAGACATCTCAAAATACCAACACAGGGCTTGGTTAGGTTTCACCACAAGACAAATCATCTTTGTTTTACCAGCCTTTATTGTCACAATTATTGTTTTGGGCTTGAATCTCTTTTTCTGGCAATTTGGAGATTGGTTTGTTTACGGTTTTGTGTTTGCCTTTACCATCCCCCTCATGCTTTTTGGAGTCTATAAACCCAATGATTTATATTTTGAACATTATTTGAAATACCGTCTTCATTTTGAACTAACGGTTCCCCTACGCACAATTACAGGAAAGAAAGGACCTGAACATGAAAAGAAAATCAAATACATTAAAGAAACAAAAAACTTCAATGACTAATAAAAAGGAAAAAGTTAAAGAGAAAAAAGAGGAAGTGTTACCCTCAACGGCTAATACTCTTTCCTATCAAGCCCTGTATCAAAATGGTCTGATGCAGGTAAAAGAAGATTATTTCTCACAAAGCTATTTACTTGGTGATGTCAATTACCAGACCGTTGGTTTAGAAGATAAGGGCGCAATCATTGAGAAGTATTCTGATTTGATTAACTCTTTAGATGACCAAACCAACTTCCAATTGACCATCTTTAATAAAAGATTGAATTTAGAAAAGTTTAGACAAAGTGTTTTGTATGAGGAAAAAGAAGATGGGTATGATACCTATCGTAAAGAATTGAATCGAATGATGAATCAGAATTTAGACAGTGGTGAAAATAACTTTTCAGCTGTGAAACTGATTAGCTTTGGTAGAAAGGATTCTAATCCCAAACAAGCCTATCGTTCCTTGTCCCAAATAGGAGAATATTTCAAGAGTGGTTTCTCAGAAATTGATGCACGATTTGAATCCTTGGCTGGAGAAGAGCGTGTCAACTTGTTGGCCGATATGCTTAGAGGAGAACACCATCTTCCTTTTTCTTACCGTGATTTAACGAGATCTGGTCAGACAACTCGTCACTTCATAGCACCTAATCTCTTGGATTTTAAAAACAAGAATTACCTACAAATCAATGACCGCTTATTGCAGATTGTCTATGTGAGAGACTACGGTATGGAATTAGGAGATCAGTTTATTCGAGACCTCATGCAAGGAGATTTGGAATTGATTGTGAGCCTCCATGCTCAAAGTTCGACCAAGGCAGATGCCATGAAGAAACTACGAACAAAGAAGACCTTGATGGAATCCCAAAAGATTGGGGAACAACAAAAACTAGCTCGTACAGGTATCTATTTGGAAAAAGTAGGTCATGTATTAGAAAGCAATATCGATGAAGCTGAGGAACTCTTAAAAACCATGACCGAGACAGGAGATAAACTATTTCAAACGGTCTTCTTGATTGGTGTTTTTGGTCAGGATGAAGAAGAACTCAAACAAGCCCTAGACACTATCCAACAAGTGGCCGGCTCAAATGACCTAATGATTGATAAACTACCATATATGCAAGAAGCAGCCTTTAATAGTTTGCTGCCATTTGGTTGTGATTTTTTAGAGGGCGTATCACGGAGTTTATTAACGTCCAATGTAGCAGTGAATTCTCCATGGACTTCAGTAGACATACAAGACCGAAGTGGGAAATATTACGGTATCAATCAAATCTCAAGCAATATTATTACCATTGATCGAAGCCTATTAAATACACCGTCTGGTCTGATTTTAGGAACATCTGGAGCTGGGAAAGGGATGGCAACCAAGCATGAAATTATCACGACCAAAATCAAGGAATCTGGTGAAAATACTGAAATTATCATTGTGGATCCAGAAGAAGAGTACAGTGTCATTGGACGAGCTTTTGGGGGAGAAATGATTGATATTGCGCCTGATTCCCAAACCTATCTCAATGTCCTTGACTTGTCTGAGGAAAATATGGATGAGGATCCTGTAAAGGTAAAATCAGAATTTCTTTTATCCTTTATCGGCAAGTTATTGGATAGAAAAATGGATGGAAGAGAAAAATCGATTATCGACCGAGTCACCAGACTCACCTATCAGTCATTTAAAGAGCCTTCTTTGGAAGAATGGGTCTTTGTCTTGAGCCAACAACCAGAAGAAGAAGCGCAGAATTTGGCACTTGATATGGAACTGTATGTCGAAGGTTCTCTTGATATTTTTTCTCATAAGACCAATATTCAGACAGGATCTAACTTCTTAATCTATAACGTTAAAAAGTTAGGAGATGAGCTGAAACAAATCGCTCTTATGGTAGTGTTTGATCAGATATGGAATCGTGTTGTTCGGAACCAAAAATTAGGGAAGAAAACCTGGATTTATTTTGATGAAATGCAGCTTCTCTTATTAGATAAATATGCCAGTGATTTCTTCTTTAAATTGTGGAGTCGTGTCAGAAAATATGGAGCCAGTCCGACTGGGATAACTCAAAACGTCGAAACCTTATTGTTAGATCCAAATGGTAGACGGATTATTGCAAATAGTGAATTTATGATTCTCCTCAAGCAAGCAAAAAATGACCGAGAAGAACTGGTTCAACTCTTAGGCTTGTCAAAAGAACTCGAAAAATACCTAGTCAATCCAGAAAAAGGGGCAGGACTAATAAAAGCTGGTTCAGTTGTTGTTCCCTTTAAAAATAAGATTCCTCAAGGTACTCAATTGTTTGATATCATGAGTACGGATCCTGATAAAATGGCTTCTAATTAAGGGGAAGGTAAATGAAGGATAAAAGAGAAATCATACGTGCCCGAAAGGCATTTAGAAGAAGTCTAAAAGATGAGAAGAAATTCTTGAAAAAAGGAAAGAAGGAGGTGAAGAAACAGAAAAAAGATTCCGCTGTACTGGATGAAAAAGCATGGAAAAAAGAGATAAAAGAAAAGCTAGAGGAGATGAGAGAAGCTTCAAAGGCTAGAGTAAAACAAGCAAATGAAGACTACAATCATATTCTTCAAAATAGTCCTCCATCTCTTTTGAATCGCAAAGAATTAAGAGATAGACGATTACCTCATGCTAGGAAACGATTGAAAATAGCCAAGAAGCAATTTAGAGAAGCCAAGGTAGAAGCAAAAGAAGAAAGAAAAGAGAGTCGTAAAGAAAGAAAAACCAATCAAAAATTTCTCTACGGTCAGGAATCGAAAGCAAAATCTAATTTTTTCTTTCAAGGGAAGAGTTTAGAAGAATTAAAAGCTAAGAAAGAAGTCAAGGACGCAAAAGAGAATTTAAAATCTACTAAACAAGCCTATAAGTCCCAAAAAGTCAGCAGGAAAGTCAAAACTTTTCTTTATGTCCTTGGACGAGAAGGTGGAGAGTTAGCTTCAGAAAATGAAGATTTAGAAGGCTATCGCACACTTCAAGAGACCATTAGAAAAGGGAAACGCTACAGTCGGCTTTCTTATAATCTTGGAAAAGCTAGTGTCAAAACAGGACAAGCAACAGGTCGTTTTACCAAGAAAAGACTGACCAACACAAAAGAGCGATACCATCATTTTAAGGATGGAAAAGGATGGAAACTAGCGAAAGATAATCCAAGTTCCTTTAAAAATCGGTATCGAAAATTAAAGAAACAAGGTCTTACAAGTGTCCGAAATATCTATCAAAAACTAAAAGCAGCCTTTTCCTTCTTTACATTTGCGGCTGGGAATCCTGCAACCTGGATAGTTGGAGGAATAGTCTTTCTTCTTTTACTTATGATGAGCTTCTTTTTAGGATTTTCATCTGCTAGTTTGATTCAACAAGATGAATTTGAATTAACAAAAGCTTATACCCACCTAACTTGGGAAGACGCAGAACATACTCGTACAAATGACAAAGGCATTACCTATTACACAAAAGTTGATGATGTGATGGGGTATATGAACTTTAAATTCCATGACTATGAGTTACACAAACCAGTTCACTTATTTAGTTCAGAAACTTACAAGGATTATCTGTCTACTTTGTGGCATGATTTAAACGATGGGGAAGATTTGAAATCCATGCAAGACCTTTATGAAACTCCTAAGTATAAACTATCTAAAGACGATCAAGAGGAAATGAAGGAACTAAAAGAAGAAGGTGTCTATGCTTCCATGCAGGAATTAGACAATCCGTTTGAGGGACAAAGCAACGAAGATAGTCTAACCATGACTTATCGTTATGGATACTATGATTTAGACGGCAAACCTACCCTTCAGGAGTACATACTACTAGAAGCGAAGGCTCACCAAAGAATTGTCGCACCAATGGATGGTGTTGTATCTCTAGACGGTGACAATGTTATTCTCACTAACGGAAAAGGAGAGAATGAGAGTCGTTTAACATTATATTCCATCCATAATGGCCGTGCGATTGAGGGGACAAGGGTCTTAACTGGTGATATTATTGGTGAGACACCAGATGATACAGGTTTGAAAGTTTCCTATCAAAAGTATAAGAACAAGAAAGAA
>CAUQPD010000053.1:0-8968 GCA_963519935.1 uncultured Streptococcus sp. | reverse complement strand
CGAGGAATTTCAAGATCCCTTGGTTTACAGTTGGGTGGAAACGAAGTCCGCCTTTATATGGTCCAACAGCTGAGTTGAATTGAACACGGTAACCACGGTTGACTTGGACTTTACCTTCACGGTCAACCCAAGGAACACGGAAAGAAATCACGCGCTCAGGCTCAGTGATACGTGCCAAGATGTTTTCTTCGATATACTCAGGGTGTTTTTCAAATACAGGTTCCAAAGTGCTGAAGAATTCTTCAACTGCCTGGAGAAATTCAGCCTCATGCCCGTTACGAGCTTTCACAGTTGCAAACACGCTTTGGATATATTCTTTAGCAGATGTCATATCGTTCTCCTTTTGTTGTTATATTTTATTACATGAGCCATTATAGCAGAATTTTTTTTGAGTGTAAAGAAAAAAACAGAAATTTTCTAAAAATTCTTTCAATTTACAAAACCGAACGTTTTATATAGAAATTAGTTTCTCAAAGAGAAAATCTTAAAGTATGGTATAATATTAGAAATAAAAGGAATCTGGAGGATCAGAATCATGGTATCAACGAAAACACAAATTGCTGGTTTTGAGTTTGACAATTGCTTGATGAATGCAGCAGGTGTGGCTTGTATGACGATAGAAGAGCTTGAAGGGGTCAAAAACTCAGCGGCGGGAACCTTTGTCACAAAGACAGCGACCTTGGACTTTCGTCAGGGCAATCCTGAACCACGTTATCAGGATGTTCCACTTGGTTCTATCAACTCCATGGGCTTGCCAAATAATGGCTTAGACTACTATCTGGACTATCTTTTGGACTTGCAGGAAAAAGAGCCAAACCGTACTTTCTTCCTATCTTTAGTTGGCATGTCTCCAGAAGAAACACATACCATCTTGAAAAAAGTTCAAGAGAGTGAATTCAAAGGACTGACAGAGCTTAATCTCTCTTGTCCAAATGTTCCAGGAAAACCTCAGATTGCCTATGATTTTGAGACAACTGACCGTATTTTGGCAGAAGTCTTTGCCTACTTTACCAAACCTCTTGGGATCAAATTGCCACCATATTTTGATATTGTTCACTTTGACCAAGCGGCTGCTATTTTCAACAAATATCCGCTCAAGTTTGTTAACTGTGTTAACTCTATCGGAAACGGCCTTTATATAGAAGACGAGTCGGTCGTGATTCGTCCTAAAAATGGTTTTGGTGGCATTGGTGGAGAGTATATCAAACCGACTGCTCTTGCTAATGTGCACGCCTTTTATCAACGTCTCAATCCGCAAATCCAAATCATCGGAACGGGTGGTGTTCTAACGGGTCGTGATGCCTTTGAACATATCCTCTGCGGTGCGAGTATGGTGCAAGTAGGGACTACCCTTCACAAAGAAGGCGTCGGTGCTTTTGAACGCATTACCAATGAACTGAAAGCTATTATGGCGGAAAAAGGGTACGAGAGCCTAGAAGATTTCCGTGGGAAATTGCGCTATATTGATTAAGTTTAATAAAAAATCAGAAGAAAGGAGAGAAGATGCTAGCCATAGAAGAGAGTCAAAAGGTATCTCTATCAAATTTATCTAGCTTGAATCTATTTACTGGGACAGACCAGGGTCAGTTTGAAGTTATGAAGAGTCAAGTGTTGAAACAGATTGGTTATGATCCAGCTGATCTTAACTTTGCTTACTTTGATATGAAAGAAGTAGCTTATAAAGACTTAGAGTTGGAATTGGTCAGTCTCCCTTTCTTTGCGGATGAGAAAATCGTGATATTAGACCATTTTGTCGATATCACAACAGCCAAGAAACGTTTTTTAACAGATGATGAGCTCAAGTCATTTGAGGCATACCTTGATAACCCTTCGCCAACAACCAAGTTGTTGATTTTTGCTGAAGGAAAGTTAGATAGTAAAAGACGGCTGGTCAAATTGCTCAAACGAGATGCCAAGGTTTTTGATGCAGTAGAAGCCAAAGAACAAGAATTGCGCCAGTATTTCCAAAAATGGAGCCAAAAACAAGGTTTGCACTTTGCAGAAAAATCTTTTGAAAATCTCCTTATCAAATCTGGTTTTCAATTTAGTGAAATCCAGAAAAATCTCCTTTTTTTGCAGTCTTATAAGTCAGACGGCGTGATTGAGGAGAAGGATATTGTCGAGGCTATTCCAAAGACTCTGCAGGACAATATTTTTGATTTGACTCAGCTTATCTTGGGCAAAAAGATCGATCAGGCCCGTGACTTGGTCAGAGATTTGACCTTGCAAGGGGAGGATGAGATCAAGCTCATAGCTGTCATGTTAGGACAGTTTCGTACCTTTACACAAGTGAAGATTTTATCAGAAGCTGGTCAGTCGGAATCGCAGATTGTAAGCAGTCTGGGGACTTATTTGGGACGCAATCCTAATCCTTATCAAATCAAGTTCGCATTGAGAGATTCGAGAGGGATTTCCTTGGCCTTTCTCAAGCGAGCGATTTCTTATTTGATTGAAACAGACTACCAGATTAAAACAGGTGTCTATGAAAAAAGTTACTTGTTTGAAAAGGCGCTCTTGCAGATTGCGACAGAGGCAAATTGAGCAAAAAACTTGAAAAAAGAGGATGATTGCGTTATCATTTTCATATAGAAAGAAAAAGAGGTATTACAGATGGCTATTATCTTACCAGACCTTCCATACGCATACGACGCTTTGGAACCATACATCGATGCAGAAACAATGCACTTGCACCATGACAAGCATCATCAAGCCTACGTTAACAATGCGAATGCTGCTCTTGAAAAACACCCTGAAATTGGTGAAGACCTTGAAGCTTTGCTTGCTGATGTAGATTCTATCCCAGCTGATATCCGCCAAGCGCTTATCAACAATGGTGGTGGACACTTGAACCACGCTCTTTTCTGGGAATTGATGACTCCAGAAAAAACAGCTCCTTCAGCAGAACTTGCAGCAGCAATCGATGCAACATTTGGTTCATTTGAAGAGTTCCAAGCAGCCTTTACAGCAGCAGCTACAACTCGCTTTGGTTCTGGCTGGGCTTGGTTGGTTGTTAACAAAGAAGGGAAGCTTGAAGTGACTTCAACAGCAAACCAAGACACACCAATCTCAGAAGGTAAAAAACCAATCTTGGGCTTGGACGTTTGGGAACATGCTTACTACGTGAAATACCGCAACGTGCGTCCTGACTACATCAAAGCTTTCTTCTCAGTGATTAACTGGAACAAGGTAGACGAACTTTACGCAGCAGCTAAATAATAAAATATGGAGGGAAGAATTGTTCTTCTCTTTTTAAGGTTATAAAGCAGAAGTCTGACAGAATCGTCAGACTTTTTTCATTTTCAGGATATTCGTGCCAACTTGTAGAAAATATGGTAAAATAGAGTGTTAAGTAATCGTGGAAAAGGAAGACTATGCGTAAAGAAATTGCACCTGAATTATACAATTATAACAAGTTTCCTGGCCCAGAATTTCAGGTAAATGGGGATAAGGTTGAGACTGAAGGGATTGCTTTTACCTTGGTTGAAAATATCAAGGATGCCTTCGATGTGACAGTCTTTAATCAACGCTTCTCAGAAGTGTTAACCAAGTTTGATTATGTCGTGGGGGACTGGAGCAATGAACAGCTCCGCCTACGTGGTTTTTACAAAGACGATCGAACAGAGGAAAAAATTGAAAAGATCAGTCGCTTACAGGACTATCTTTTAGAGTACTGTAGTTATGGTTGTGCCTATTTTGTTCTAGAAAATCAAGCACCGAAACGGGCTTCATTTGACAAAAAAATGCGTAAAAAAGAGGAGGAAAACCTTCCTAGAAGAGGCAAGAAACCTTCGCAAAATAAGAGAAAACCAAATGCCGATAAGCGAAATAGACGTCGTCATAAGGACCAAAAGTCTCAGAAAGAGGACAAGGGACAGCGCCATTTTGTCATTCGTCAGAAATAGATAGAGAATAAGGAGAAGAGATGAAACCGTCTATTTATAGTTTAACACGTCAAACCATGCAAGAATGGGTATTAGAACAAGGAGAAAAGAAATTCCGAGCAGATCAAATCTGGGAATGGCTTTACCGTAAACGTGTCCAGTCATTTGAAGAAATGACCAACCTTTCCAAGGATTTGATTGCCAAGCTCAATGACCAGTTTGTGGTAAATCCATTGAAACAACGCATCGTACAAGAGTCAGCTGACGGTACTGTTAAGTATCTTTTCGAGTTGCCAGATGGCATGTTGATTGAGACAGTACTCATGCGTCAACACTACGGTTTGTCAGTCTGTGTGACCACTCAGGTCGGTTGTAATATCGGTTGTACCTTCTGTGCGTCAGGCTTGATTAAAAAGCAACGTGATCTTAATAACGGGGAAATCGTAGCGCAGATTATGCTGGTTCAGAAATACTTTGATGAGCGTGGTCAGGACGAACGTGTCAGCCATATCGTTGTCATGGGAATTGGTGAACCATTTGATAACTACAACAATGTTTTGAATTTTGTCCGTACCATCAATGATGACAAGGGGATGGCAATCGGTGCTCGTCACATCACGGTTTCAACTTCAGGTTTGGCCCATAAAATTCGTGACTTTGCTAATGAAGGTGTACAGGTCAATCTGGCTGTGTCTCTTCACGCACCCAATAATGAATTGCGTTCAAGCATCATGAAGATTAACCGTGCCTTTCCGATTGAAAAGCTTTTCGCAGCTATTGAGTACTATATCGAAACAACCAATCGTCGTGTAACTTTTGAATACATCATGCTCAATGAAGTCAACGATGGTGTAGAACAAGCCTTGGAATTGGCTGAATTGCTCAAAAACATCAAGAAATTGTCATATGTCAACTTGATTCCTTATAACCCAGTTAGTGAACATGACCAATATAGCCGTAGTCCTAAAGAGCGCGTGATGGCCTTCTACGATACCCTCAAGAAAAAAGGGGTTAACTGTGTTGTTCGTCAAGAGCATGGTACAGATATTGATGCAGCTTGTGGACAATTGCGTTCCAATACAATGAAACGTGACCGCCAGAAGGCAGTCGCAGCGGTAAATCCATAAAATGACTAGAAAAAGAGAATTAATCTTAAGGTTGGGAGTGGCTATTTACAGCCTTTGCATTATCTGTTTTTGTTTTACTCCCCAGCCTCAACTTCCTACAGGAGTGGAAACTCCAGGTATTCAAACTTTTGGACGCCTGGTTTTTCTTTTAACTCCCTTAAACTCCCTTTGGAATCTGGGTGAAGTGACTAGTTTGGGACAAGTCCTTTGGATCTTTTTGCAGAATATTTTAAATGTCTTCTTGCTTTTCCCGCTGATTTTCCAACTTCTCTATCTTATGCCTGGTCTAAGAAATACTAAGAAAGTGATTTTGTTCAGTTTTTTACTAAGTCTAGGAATTGAGTGTACGCAACTAGTTTTAGATTTTTTCTTCGACTTTAATCGCGTCTTTGAGATTGATGATTTGTGGACCAATACCTTGGGAGGCTATTTGGCTTGGCTCCTCTATAAAGGACTGCATAAAAACAAGATAAGGAATTAGAATGAGTATTTTAGAAGTTAAAAATTTGAGTCACGGTTTTGGTGATCGTGCAATTTTTGAAGATGTCTCCTTCCGTCTCCTCAAGGGAGAACATATCGGCTTAGTCGGTGCCAATGGTGAAGGAAAATCAACCTTTATGAGTATCGTGACTGGTAAGATGTTACCTGACGAAGGAAAGGTGGAGTGGTCTAAGTATGTGACTGCTGGCTATCTGGATCAGCATGCTGTGCTAAAGGAAGGTCAAACTGTGCGTGATGTCTTGCGTACAGCCTTTGATGAGCTATTTAAAGCAGAAACTCGTATCAATGAGCTCTATATGGAAATGGCAGAGGACGGAGCGGATATTGATGCACTGATGGAAGAAGTTGGCGAACTCCAAGACCGTTTGGAGAGTCGAGATTTCTATACTTTGGATGCTAAGATTGATGAAGTGGCGCGTGCCCTCGGTGTCATGGACTATGGTATAGATACAGACGTAACAGCCTTGTCAGGTGGACAAAGAACCAAGGTACTCTTGGCTAAACTTCTCCTTGAAAAGCCTGATATCTTGTTGCTGGACGAGCCAACCAACTATCTGGATGCCGAACACATTGACTGGCTCAAGCGTTATCTCCAAAACTATGAGAATGCTTTTGTCCTTATTTCGCATGATATTCCTTTCCTCAACGACGTGATCAATATCGTTTATCATGTGGAAAATCAACAGTTGACACGTTACTCTGGTGACTACTACCAGTTCCAAGAAGTCTATGCCATGAAGAAATCTCAGCTAGAGGCGGCTTACGAACGTCAGCAGAAAGAGATAGCGGACCTCAAGGACTTTGTCGCTCGAAACAAAGCGCGTGTTGCAACACGAAACATGGCCATGTCCCGTCAAAAGAAACTCGACAAGATGGATATCATTCAACTCCAAAGCGAGAAACCAAAGCCATCCTTTGATTTCAAACCAGCTCGTACGCCAGGGCGTTTTATCTTCCAAGCCAAGGACTTGCAGATTGGTTATGACCGTCCTCTGACCAAACCCTTAAATCTTACCTTTGAACGCAATCAAAAGGTTGCAATAATTGGAGCCAATGGTATCGGGAAAACAACTCTCCTGAAGTCTCTCTTGGGCATTATCCCACCAATCGCTGGAGAAGTCGAACGTGGCGACTACCTAGAACTTGGTTATTTTGAGCAAGAAGTAGAAGGTGGCAATCGTCAAACACCTCTTGAAGCTGTTTGGAATGCTTTTCCTGCACTTAACCAAGCAGAAGTCCGTGCGGCCCTTGCTCGTTGTGGTTTGACAACTAAGCATATCGAAAGCCAGATTCAGGTCTTATCAGGTGGAGAACAAGCCAAGGTACGCTTCTGTCTCTTGATGAACCGTGAAAACAACGTTTTAGTGCTGGATGAGCCGACCAACCACCTAGATGTGGATGCTAAGGAAGAACTCAAACGGGCGCTTAAAGAATACAAAGGAAGCATTCTTATGGTTTGTCACGAACCAGACTTCTATGAAGGCTGGATGGACCAAATCTGGGACTTTAACAAGCTAACTTAAAAGCAGTAAAAAAGCCAAGTCGAAATGACTTGGCCTTTTTGACTAGTAATTTAAATAGTTTTCAACTTCAGATTTCTCAATTTCTTTACCGTAGTGGCAAATCGGACAAGAAACGAAGTAACTCTTACCATAAGGGAAAAGTGGAATCCAGTAGAGGGTGAACTTGCGTCCAGTTTCTACAATCTCCCAAGTGTCAACATTGTTACAGTGACCACATTCGATCGCAGTTTGCGTATGTCCCAAATCTTTCTGATAACCTTTAGAACCCCAAAATAAAATCATGTCATCGTCTCCTTATCTGTTGATGGCTTATTTTTTGCTGAAGTCGTAGTCTTTCACGACTTCTATACTATCAATGGTGATAGCAGACGTTGGTTTGTCTTTCTCATCTTTTTCAGCTTTGGCAATCTTGTCAACAACATCCATGCCATCGATGACTTGACCAAAGACAGGGTGTTTGCCGTCTAGACTTGGATTTCCACCTTCTTTATAGGCTTCGATGATTTTCTTTGGATACTTGCTTGTAGGGAGTTTAGCTGAAATATCTGTTGAGTTTTGGTTGATGAAGAACTGGCTACCGTTGGTGTTTGGTTGACCAGTGTTAGCCATAGCAAGGGCTCCTCGGATATTGTATAGGTAAGGAGAGATTTCATTTTTGAAACCAGTTCCCTTGTCCTTTGTTTTATCCTTATCATGCCAGATAGATTGGCCCCCTGTACCATCTCCCTTAGGATCTCCAGTTTGGACCATAAAGCCATCGATGACACGGTGGAAGGTGATGCCGTTATAGTAGCCTTCCTTAGCGTGAGTAAGGAAGTTTTCAACCGCAAGAGGTGCTAGTTTTGGAAAGAGTTTGATGCGGATATCGCCTTGATTTGTGTGTAAAATGACCTCAGCTTCATCTTCAGCAACTTCCTTAGAAAGTTGAGGGAAGTTGGCATTTTCATTGGTCAATGCGTCATTCAAATCTTTGGCAGCCTGAGCAGCTGCTTTTGAGCTTTCTTCAGCTGAGATGCTGGAGTCGACATATTCATCACCACGGAGACTACGTTGGATACTAGTACATCCAACAAGGGCTACAGTTGATAGTAAAAGAAGGGTTGCTAGTTTTTTCATTGTTTTCCTCTCAAAAATTCATTTCTACCATTGTACCCTAAAAGGGAGGTGATTTCAAATGTTAATGATTTTACTAAAAATTTCTAGGAGTTAAAAAAATTAAAACTCTGTCAAGTTTTTTTCTTGACACCTGTCAGAAATCTGCTATAATAGAACATGTGCTAAATAGCTCAGCTATTTCACCGAAATAAAAAAATAAGAAAAGAGACATTAAAAAATGGCAGTTAAAATCCGTTTGACTCGTATGGGTTCTAAGAAAAAACCTTTCTACCGTATCAACGTAGCAGACTCACGTTCACCACGTGACGGACGTTTCATCGAAACAGTTGGTACTTACAACCCACTTGTTGCTGAAAACCAAGTAACTTTGAAAGAAGACCGCGTTCTTGCATGGTTGGCTGATGGAGCTCAACCTTCAGATACAGTTCGCAACATCCTTTCAAAAGAAGGCGTATTGAAAAAATTCCACGATTCTAAATTCTCAAAATAAGTTTAAAGTAGGTTGACAGATGGATACGATTGAAAATCTCATTATTGCGATTGTGAAACCTTTGATTTCACAACCTGATGCCTTAACTATCAAGATCGAAGACACACCAGAGTTTTTGGAGTATCACTTGGATCTTGACCAAAGCGATGTCGGTCGTGTTATCGGTCGTAAAGGTCGCACTATCTCAGCGATAAGAACGATTGTCTACTCTGTCCCAACTGAAGACAAGAAAGTAAGAATCGTTATCGACGAAAAATAAGAAAAGCGGGACAGAAGTCTCGCTTTTTTGTGAGGAGGAGAAGATGAAGGATTTAACGTTTAGACAATTAC